>NZ_JAEQCE010000168.1:0-9961 GCF_020738665.1 Microcoleus sp. PH2017_08_TRC_O_A | reverse complement strand
TCTGCGATTGCTTCGCTAAGAGCTCGCAATGACATTGCATCTATTCACCAACAAACCAAATTATTGTTTTACTGTTACCGAGTTAAACATCGCATCACCCAATAGCATGAATTTCACTCCTGTACTTCGGTTGCCGCCGTCTCGAATATAACCAGCTCATAAATATCGCTCATCAACATTTGCACTCCTATCGAACTGAAAGAAACTGTTGCAGATTCTCCCTCAGATTCCTGAAACAACCATTGATTTGATTCATTCTTAATATATTGTTGCACTAAAAATTCTTGTTGGCTGACTAATACGTACTCGCGGAATTCAGGGATAGATCGATAAAACCGAAACTTATCCTCTCGATCGAAGTCCTTAGTAGACTTAGAAAGCACTTCCACAATTAGTACCGGATTGACTATCTCATCCTTGCGTCCTGGAGTGCAAACTAATTCTCCTTCAACTACCATCACATCGGGGTAAGTTCCCCGTCGATATCGAGGTATCCACAACCGCAAATCGCTCATAAATGGTCTTGCATTATTTCCCCGCAAAGCAGATTTCAAGAATGCATAAATATTACCTATTATCTGGCTGTGATTAATTGTGCCGCCTGTCATCTCTACAATTTCTCCATCACGGTATTCATTTCTAAACTCGGTAGTTTCTTCTAACTCTCGGTACTCATCGGGAGTATAAAACTTTGGCTTGGTTTTTACTAACATTTTCACCTCTGTTGCGACTTTGTTAATTATTGACTTCGGAAGCATTCATTTCAATAACTGTTGCTTCATTCAGCACGGGAAAATTTACCGAATTCGCAATATAACAAACATGATGTGCATTGTCGTGCAAACTGCGTGCTTTTTCCAAATCATTACCAGCTTCGATGGTTACTTTCGGACGTAGAATTACCTCGGTAAATCTAATTTTGCCATCTTTTTGTGTCATTGTACCTGTCGCTTCATCCGAGTAAGAAATCACCCGAATCGCAGCACGAGCACATAAAGCAAGATAGCTCAACATATGGCAAGCTGACAGCGACATTACCAATAAATCTTCAGGATTGTACAGCGCAGCATCGCCCCGAAAAGTTGGGTCTGCTGAACCTAGGAATGGTGGTTTACCCTCGATATTTATTGTATACTCGCGAGAATAAGCATCATAAGATGAAGTAGTACCTTGACTGGCACCTGTCCAAACTGTATGGATGCGGTAGGTGTGTTCTTTGCTCATTTATATTAATTTGGTAATTAAAATTATAATTAATATTATATCACAGGATCTGTTTGTAGTGAGGACTTCAGTCCGCATCAAATGCTGAGGACTGAAGTCCTCACTACGAACCGATTTTTTAAATTGAAAAAGCGCCTAACTTGTTACAGTTAGGCGCTATATAATCTTTCAAGATTCGCGCAAATTAATCGTTGCGAGACACAAGATTTGATTCAACTTTAGTAGTTGCAACTGGTACAATCCGACTCAATGCTGATTGCAGCATCGGAGTTTTGGTGACAGAATCGTTTGCTAAGTTAAACAAAGGGTTCGATAAAATTCCTGCCAATGTTGTTGCAACTAAGGTGAGTACAACGCTGACCTGCAATGGCCGCATTCCCTGAAGGTTCCAGCGAACTGGCGGATAGTTTTTCACGGAGTCTGACATTTCTTGAGGTTCTTTTACTACCATCATTTTGACGACGCGGATGTAGTAGTAAATTGAAACTACGCTGGTGATTAATGCCAGGATAACTAAGCCGTAAAGTCCAGCTTGCCAGCCTGCCCAAAATAGATAAATTTTGCCGAAAAATCCAGCCAGTGGCGGAATTCCACCGAGGGAAAGCAGGCAAATACTTAAGGCTAATGTTAGCAGCGGGTCTTTTTGATACAAACCGGAGTATTCGCTGATTTGGTCGGTTCCTGTCCGCAGGGAGAAGAGGATGATGCAGGCGAAAGCGCCTAGGTTCATGAACAGGTAAACCAACATATAAAATATCATGCTGGAGTAACCGGCTTCGGTTCCTGCGACTAAACCAATCATCACAAATCCGGCTTGGGCGATCGACGAATAAGCTAAAAGCCGCTTCATGCTAGTCTGGGCGAGGGCCACCACATTGCCTAACACCATGCTGAGTATGGCTAAGGCTGTGAATACGAAGTGCCACTGTTCTGTGAGTGCGGGGAATGCACTTGTTAATAACCGGATGGCTAGGGCAAAACCGGCGGCTTTGGAACCGACGGAAAGGAAGGCAACAACTGGTGTGGGCGAACCTTCGTAAACGTCTGGAGTCCATTGGTGGAAAGGAACTGCGGAGATTTTGAAGGCGATTCCGGCGATCGCAAAAATCAATGCAATCACCAAACCAAGAGATTCACCGTTATTAACTGTAGAAAGGTTGGCTGCGATCGCACTTAGAGTAGTTTGGCCGCCAGACAATCCGTACAGCAGCGAAATACCGTAGAGAAACACCGCCGAAGAAGATGCACCAATTAACAAATATTTCAAAGCAGCTTCATTGGAACGCGGATCGCGTTTTGTGTAACCCGTCAGCAAATAAGACGAGATACTCAGAGTTTCCAACGAAATAAAAATCATCACCAATTCATCGGCGCCACTGAGGAACATTCCCCCCAAAGTAGCCGTGAGCAAAATGCCGATAAATTCCGCTAAAGCAGTACCCGTTTGCAGTACGTAGCGCACGGATATCAAAATAGTGACAGCCGCCGTCAAAGCGATAATTCCGCGAAACACCAAACTCAAGGCATCGCTGTTAAAACCGCCCAGAAACGAGATAGTGTTAGTGTTATCCCACTGCAAACACAAAGCAGCGACGGCGGCTAGCAAACCCGCAACGGCAACGTAGGGAGTCCAAGCCGAGGAACTGCGGCCTACGATTAAATCGCCGACGAGAACCACCAAGAGGGTGATGATGACAATTCCCTCGGGTAAGATAGTTCCAGCGTTTAGCTGGGCTGCAAGAGTAGCAAAATCCATATTTTCAGTCACGTTGGGTAATACAGGCCCAAAAGGCTGTAATGGGCAGTTAGCTCGTAAAAATTCTTTACCAAACTGGATTGTAGCTGATTACAGCTTCGCGATCCCAGTTTTGAGATGTTTGTTGCCAGATAAGTTGATACAAGGTACGTAGTTACTCTCTTTGCGCTCTTTCATATAGATTTAAAGAGCGCTGAAGCGCAACAACATACCTAAGCGTTAACTCCCATATTCTGCCTGTTGCGTCCAGGAGTGTAGAAAATTTAACCAATTACTCAACATGACTGACTCGCTAAGTGCCTACAAACAGCAGATTCTGAATGACTTTAACAACCGCCCGGATTACGAAAATGAATTTCACAAACGGGCTGCAACTCGGTTAGTAGAATTGGCAAAATTGCGATCGCACCAGCAAGTTCTAGATATCGCTACCGGCACAGGTTTAGCGGCGATTGCGGCGGCCCAGGTTGTTGGGGCTCTTGGCTGGGTTTTGGGAACTGACTTTGCTGCGGGAATGTTGCAGCAAGCGAGGCAGAAAGTTGCAGGTTTAGGGCTGGCGAATATCGAGTTTGCCGAAGCAGACGCCGACGAACAAGAATTTTCCGACAACCAATTTGATGTAATTTTGTGTTCCAGTGCGATCGTCTATTTTACAGGTATTCCACAAGCTCTCCGTCAATGGTACAATGCTCTGAAACCGGACGGAACTCTCGCGTTTTCCTGTCTGGCAGAAACCTCTCCAACTACATCTATATTGTTTCGGGAAGTTGTGCAGCGATACGGCATTACGATTCGCAATCCCAACGAGTTACTGGGGACGCACGAGAAGTGCTGCCAAATTTTGCGATCGATCGGGTTTGAGAATATTGAAATTACCAACGAGCAATTTGGATTTGACTTACAAGATGCAGAAGCTGCTTGGAATGGCAACGCAAACAGCGCATTTGGACTTCAGGGAGTGCAATGGTCATACCAGCAATGGGAACAATGCAAACAAGACTATTTTGCCGCAATAAATGCAGTCTCAAGGGCACAAGACTTTTGGAACGATGTCACAATATTTTTTGTAATTGCCCGCAAATCTAATATAGGCGATCGCCCAAGCTCCGAAAATTTTTTCGCTTCACCCCTTGACACTGACGCCACGTGAGGGTTTTACGATTGATTCATTCCGCGATCGACTCTGAACCGAAAGGAGGAAAGGTATGCCACCCTTGGCGATGAAAGTCGGCGATTTGGCAAAACAAACAGGTGTGTCCGTCCGGACACTGCATTACTACGAAGAAATTGGTTTACTCTCGCCGTCGGGGCGGACTGAAACAGGCTATCGGCTGTATGCGAATAATGACATTATCCGCTTGCAGCAAATCGTATCGCTGCGACAAATCGGCTTTTCCTTAGAGGAAATCCGAGGATGTTTGGAACAGCGGAATTTCTCGCTAGAGCAAATCATTCAACTCCATGTAGCGCGTCTGAAAGAACAGATTGATTTGTCTCACCGATTGCTCAACCGATTGGAGTCGATTTCTAGCAGTTTACAATCGGCACAATCGGTTTCCGTCGAAAATTTGATTCACACCATTGAGGCAATTTGTATGTTTGAAAAATACTACACGCCTGAACAATTGGAAACCATCAAGCAACGCCGGGAGTTGTTGGGAGAGGAACGAATCCAGCAAAGTCAAACAGATTGGCAAAAACTCATTGAACAGGTTCGGACTCAAATGAAAAACGGCACAGATCCGGCTGACGAATCGGTGCAAGTCTTGGCTCGACGCTGGCTATAACTGGTTCAGGAGTTCACGGGCGGTGATGCGGAAATTGCGCGATCGCTCAACAATATGTATCAACAGGAAGGAGTAGAGGTTGTCTCCCAGGGTGCACTTGATTCAGCCGTGTCTGAATATATCGGCAGAGCGATCGCAGCCTTGAAACAATCAGCACAGGGTATGAAAAAAATAAGTTAAAAATCCCCAAGCTTTGTCGATACTGGTTTCTATGACTGGCATATTTAGCCTTTCATACCGTAAATCAGCAACGCCATTTATATTAACAAATGGAATATTCCGGTCTACTGGCGAGTTCGTATTAGCAACTATACAAAATAACCGGGCATTTGTTAAGAAATTTGAGATTTTGTGCTGCTGGCGATCGACTTATGATATATTTCTTAAACCTGAAAGCGGGAAAGTCCGGTGCAATTCCGGCGCTGTGCCGCAACTGTGAGAGTCAGAATGCCGATTTCAGGGCGCGTTTGCCGCGTTTACTTTTAGGTTCCCTGCGTCGCACGGGGAAGGAGATTATTTGTTGCTTTTGAGTGATTTACCGACTTGTCCCGGCTTATTTTACGGTTCCCAAGCCCGAGACGGCGTTTTATCGAGGATGCGGATTCCGGGGGGAATTTTAAATGTACAGCAGTGTTGGTCGATCGCCAATTTAGTCGATCGCTACAGTATCGGCTGTTTGCAAGTCACAAATCGGGCAAATTTACAAATCCGAGAATTGCACTCGGAAATTCCCTCAGAAGTTTGGCAAGATTTACAGGAATTGGGATTAGCGTCTCGGCGCGTTGAAGTTGACCAAATTCGCAATATAATGGCAAGTCCGACAGCAGGAATCGATCGCCAAAACTTACTGGATACTCGCCCGCTAGTTGCAGCTTGGGATAATTACCTGCAAACCCATCCTGAGTTATCGGAACTTTCCGCTAAATTCAGCATTGGCTTTGATGGCGGAGAATTAGTTTCTATCCGGAATTTCCGCAATGATATTTTATTAGTGGCAAAAAGGCGATTGACAAATTCCAAAATTATTTTTGGTCTGCATTTCAACGGCGTTGAGACCGGAATTATAATCGAAGAATCGCAATGTATTTTAGTATTAGCAAGCTTAACAAACGCGTATCTTGAATATACAAAAAGTCAGCCTCGAATTGATGGTAAAAAACCGCGTTTGCGTCATCTACTCGCTGATTGGGGTACAGAAAAATATCTAGAACAAGTAGAGAAAAATTTGCCGTTTGCATTGCGGCAAGAGGCGATCGAACTTTTTCTAAAAGACATATCCAACAACTCTTGTGGAACAGGCATCCTGCCTGTCACGAGCGCACCCAACGGTAATCTCGGCATTCACAGTCAACGACAGTCCGATTTCTCCTACATCGGCATTGCACTCCCCCTAGGCAAGCTAGAATCAAAGCAACTGAGAAATTTGGCAAATTTAGCCCAAAATCTAGGCGGAAGCACCCTGAGACTTACGCAGTGGCAAAATCTGCTGATTTCTGACATCCCCAACTCCCAGGTTTGCGAGGTCAATCAGCAAATCGCCGATTTAGGATTGCACTCATCTGCAACTCGCCTAGATTCCTGCTTAGTTGCGTGCGCCGGTAGCAGCGGCTGTGCGTCAGCAGCGACAGATACTCAAAGTGACGCCCTAGCAATGGTGAGGGATTTAGCGCAAAAACTGACGATCGACCGATCGATCAATATACATTTCAGCGGATGCGAAAAATCCTGCGCCCAACACCAGCCAATAGATATCACCTTAATAGGAATTCAGATTCAGCAGAAAGGCGAAACAATCCCAGGTTACAACATTTATGCAGGTACAAAAGACTTGCCCTTTGGACGGCAAATATTCCCAGCCGTCAGTGTAGCCGAGATGCCTCGTGCGATCGAGCGAATGTTGCGCGTCTACCAGCGGTTTCGAGAACCTCGCGAGTCATTAGGTGAATTTTGCGATCGGTGGGCGATCGACAAATTGCAGAAATTACTGAACCCAGAAAATCATTAAAACAGACAAACTGTCATTATCTCCCCTTCTCTTTCTTACTTCGCGCCCTAGCGCTGACGCGCGGCTTCGCCTAAAGCGCCTTCGCGGTTCATTAAAAAAAGCCATTCCACAAATCAAACAAACTTCCCCTAACAATTTTAAATAAAGTTAAGTACAGTCTCCCAATTACCAATTCCCAATGCCCAATTCCCAATTCCCAATTCCCAATTCCCAATTCCCAATTATCTTAATGATTGACTACATCCGAGACGGAACAGAAATCTACACCAAATCCTTCGCCACAATCCGCGCCGAAGCAGACTTATCAAACCTGCCGCCAGACTTAGAAACAGTCGCAGTGCGACTAATTCACAGTTGCGGAATGATCGACATCGTTAAAGACTTAGCAGCTTCCCCCCTTGCCGCCACCCACGGGCGCAAAGCCCTCGCAGCAGGCGCACCAATTCTGTGCGATGCCAGGATGATAGCCGAAGGCATCACCCGCAAAAGGCTTCCCGCAGACAATCCAGTGATTTGCACCCTCTGGAATCCCGATGTACCGCAGTTGGCGCGGCAAATCGGTAATACTCGATCGGCAGCAGCACTCGATTTGTGGCTAGATAAGTTAGATGGTGCAGTTGTGGCGATCGGCAATGCCCCGACTGCTTTATTCCGATTGCTGGAAATGCTGGATGCTGGAGCCCCGAAACCGGCATTAATTCTGGGTTTCCCGGTAGGATTTGTGGGGGCGGCCGAATCCAAAGCCGAACTCGCTGCCAACAGTCGGGGAGTGCCATTTATCGCGCTACACGGACGGCGCGGTGGCAGTGCGATGGCAACAGCAGCCGTGAATGCGTTAGCTAAAGAGGACGAACTATGACTAAGACTACTGGTAAATTGTACGGATTGGGCATCGGCCCTGGCGATCCGGAATTGATAACTTTGAAAGCTTATCGGATTTTGCAATCGGTGCCGGTGATTGCGTATCCGGCGATGGAAAATGGTAAAGTGCTCGCGCGCGCGATCGTCGCAGATTACTTGCGCCCAGAACAAATTGAGATTCCGATGCCACTGCCTTTTAGCCCCACGCGATCGTCTCAACCGTATTACGATATTGCAGCCGAGAAAATTGCCGCCCACCTCAGCGAAGGGCGGGATGTGGCGGTTTTGTGCGAGGGCGAACCTTTTCTCTACGGCACGTTTATGTATTTGTTCAACCGTTTGTCGGGCAAATTTACAACCGAAGTTGTGCCGGGAATTTCTTCGACGATGGCGAGTGCGAGTGCCCTGGGAGTGCCACTGACTTATCGTAACGATGTGTTAAGTATTATGCCTGCGACGTTGGACGCTGATGTTTTGCGCGATCGACTGGCGCTGGTTGATGCTGCGGTGATTATTAAGCTGGGGAGGCACTTTGCGAAAGTTCGAGACGTGCTGATTGAGTTGGGACAATTCGATCGCGCACTATATATAGAACGCGCAACTATGCCGAATCAGTCCATTCGGGCGATCGCCGATGTCGATCCGGCCCAGGTTCCCTACTGGGCGTTGGTCATGATACCCAGCCAGCAAAAGTCTGTATCTTGACCTTATTCAACCCACATTCGGCACCCTAGGGCATCACACAGTATAATTACCCTGAAGGCGTTGCTGAATCAGGGTATGAGACGATAAAAAATGCGAGATTGGAGCCGAAAATAATTTCTGGGATTTTGATTGGGAATTGGAACATCTCCAAATTTCAGATAATGAATTAGTAATTTAACTGTCGGGGCGACAAGTCGCCTATAACGCAATACGGTTCACTTAAGACAGATCCCCCCTAACCCCCCTTCCCAAGGCTACCGTGTACACACAAGTCAAAGTAAACTAGAAAAAAGAGTATCGGCTCAATAAGTAGGGGAAGGAGCTAATCTAGCTGCCAAGACAAGCCCAAGGGATAAAGAGCAGATTTTTCGCGAATAATAGTGGACAGAGAGGGAATAATTCCAAGTTGAGAAATTCGGTCACGGACATAATCAAAAAAACTGATTCCCAACTGACTCCTTAGTAGCAACAAGAGACATAAAAGTATCCCAAGCCTGAGTACCATCAATCGTTTGAGTTGCATAGCTAATATTACGTCGCTGCACAGCAAGTTCGGGCAGCTAACTCAGCCGGATTATTATGTAAAGGTAATTCAGGATGCTCTAAAACCCTCAGCAACTCCGATACTTTTGTCGCAGTTAATTGTTTGCGCTCATCCAACAATTCATAGCCACTTTGAGTTTCAAAAAGCAGCAGAAATTTCGACCTTAAAAGCAGTGCAGCTTCAGGACTGGGAGCATTTTTATAAGCTAATAATTCCCGATAGTAATCCCAAAAATCATCGAGAAACTGCTCTAAAATTACTTGATGGCAATGGAATACCGGGCTTAACTTCTTGTAATGCCTTCCCTCATGTACCCAACATAGCGCTCTATCGGCAGTGATTAACTTGAATTGGGGAGCATCATCACAACAAAGAGTTTGTACGACTGGACAATCAGTTTGCTGATGATAGAAAACAATAGCTGCTGCTTCCTTAATCCTGGTAACTTGTTGAGCGCCCAGTTTGGGTACATACTTATTGAGTAGGTGATTAAACTCTGACTCACCCAACACCGTTTCTTGAGGTAATAGCTGGAGAGCGTTTTGCCATTTAATCGGGATTTTGAAGTCCTCAATTAGTGAGAATGTCAGTGGATTTAGAATAAATTTCAGTTCTCGTCCTGGCTGTAATCCTTTCAGTACGGTCAGTCTATCTTTATTGGCTGTTGTGAAGTATACTGTATATAAAGGGTTACAGATGATATTGGTCGTATGGTTGACTCCACCTACACGCGCACCTGTTTGGTCGAAGTGTTGCCAAGGACTACTCGCTAGTCCTGAATCATAAACTTCTTTTTTCTCGGTTTCAAAACCCGAGTGGTTTTTGATTAACAGGTTGGATAAATAACCGGCTGAGATGGAAATACCTAAATCCGCTAAAAATTCTAGTAGTTTGCCTTGCGTCATATTACCCCCATAGTACAAACTGATGATTAGGGCTTTGATTCCTGGTCCAAATTCTCCTTCGTAGCCTAGTGGTAGTTCTGCTACATAAGTTTTTCGGAGTGAGGGTGAGTAATATTTCTGTTTACGGAACAATATGTTGTCGGTTGCCAAGCTGATATCTTGGATGATTACTTG
>NZ_JAEQCE010000167.1:0-5069 GCF_020738665.1 Microcoleus sp. PH2017_08_TRC_O_A | reverse complement strand
AATCTTGACTCCAGGCAAGTCTAATAGATAGTCTAAATAAAAGTCCATGACAGTAAATGTATTGTTTGTTACATTATACACCATAAAGTCAGGAGAGCCGAACAGATGAATCTGCTGAAGTGGCGAGTTTGAACAGGAGTCTAAAATTTGGCGTGGCGAATGACTTAAGTCGCTGGCTGGTATCCGTTTTTGGATGAATCATCCCCAATACTCTATGCAATTCCAGTTTAGCAGTGCCGTACTCTTGGGCGATCGCGCACAAACGAGCTCCGGTCAATCGATTTTAGATTTTAGATTTTAGATTTTAGAGGCCACCCCACGGATAAATTCGGGGGAAAAGAGGATTTTCGATTTTCGATTTGGGATTGATTCCACGGATAAATCACGTGGCGGGTACCATCAATCAATTCTTGGTCAGCTTTCGACAAAAGCCCAGAAACTGGTACAGTGGATACTTATCTCTAAAATCAAAAACTATTGGTGGTTGAATCAAGTAACTTATGCAGGAGAGTTCTTGGCCGGAAAACGACACTCGCAGCGAGCTTAAGTTGGACATCCCCGATCTAGCTCAAGAAGAGCTCAAGAGTTTGACCTCGAACTCCAAGCTCGGCAAAATATTTGGCATCCCAGACATTGGCGACAGGGTGTTTGACGCGGAAACTTCATCAGAGCTCCCGGTGGCGGTGTCTGTGCCGGGATCTCCCTCTTTTCCTCAAAATCTGTACCGGGGACGGCGGGGAAAAGCCGCCGCGTTGCTGACTGCGATTTGGGGTGGCACGATCGCCCTACACTTGATTTCTTGGGGTGCGTGGGTAGTGTGGGGTTTGACGGGACTGCTGTGGATGCAAGCATTTCGAGTGTTGTTTGCCCATCCCAAGCCCGCACTGCCGCCTCTGGCCGATGAAAATCGAGAGGATTGGCCCTACGTGTCGCTGCTGGTGGCAGCGAAAAATGAGGAAGCGGTGATTGCCCGATTCGTACAATCAATCTGCAATCTAGATTACCCGATCGACCGTTACGAAGTTTGGGCGATCGACGATCGCAGCAGCGACGGCACGGCGCTAGTATTGGAACAGCTAACCAAACAGTACCCGCAGCTCAAAGTATTTAGCAGAGGAGCAAATGCCAGCGGTGGCAAGTCGGGAGCCCTGAATGAAGTTTTGCCGCTGACTCGCGGGGAATTTGTGGGAATATTTGACGCCGACGCGACGGTAACGCCGGATTTGCTGCGCCGGGTGCTGCCGGTGTTCGAGAGACAAAAGGTAGGGGCGGTGCAAGTCAGAAAGGCGATCGCCAATGCAGCAGTAAATGTGTGGACTCGCGGCCAAGAAGCAGAAATGGCTCTCGACAGTTTTTTCCAGCAGCAACGGATTGCGATCGGCGGCATTGGAGAATTGCGCGGTAACGGCCAATTCATGCGCCGCACTGCCTTAGAAAGCTGTGGCGGCTGGAACGAGGAAACCATTACCGACGACCTGGATTTGACCGTGAGGCTCCACCTAGACCAGTGGGACATTGAATTTCTGGCTTTCCCAGCCGTGTCAGAAGAAGGAGTTACCAACGCTCGCGCCCTGTGGCACCAGCGCAATCGGTGGGCAGAAGGTGGCTATCAGCGTTATCTTGACTACTGGCAGCTAATTTTGCGGAACCGGATGGGAACTGGGAAAACTTGGGATTTATTTGGATTTTGGGTATCTCAATATTTCTTGCCGACAGTAGCGCTGCCTGACTTTTTGATGTCAATTGCGCTGCGCCGGATGCCGATCGCCAGTCCGATAACTGTGATGACTCTTACTTTGTCCGTGGTGGGAATGTTTGTCGGTTTGCGGCGCACTCGCAAAGAGACTAAATTTGACATTAAAAGAGTTTTTGTCACCTTGCTGCAAACGCTGCGGGGTACTGTGTATATGTTGCACTGGCTGCTGGTAGGGATTGTGACGGCTCGGATTTCGGTGCGTCCCAAGCGGCTGAAATGGGTTAAAACTGTTCATCAAGGCACTGCTAAGTTGACAGTTGAAAGTTGACAGTTGACAGTTGACAGTTGACAGAAGGAAGAAGTCATTAGTCATTATTTATTGGGAAGGAGTCATTAGTTATTGGGAAGGAGTTATTAGTTATTGAGGAAAAGGGATAAAATACACATGACAAGCTTAAAAGCAAGTCGTATTTGATGCTTGATTAGATTAATTTACTTGTAATCAATTGATAATTAGCTCCCAGAAATATCTGGAAACAGTATTGCCAAAACTCCGAAGAAAAAACAACTACTAACCATCTCCCTACTCTGTCCCGCCCAAGCTAGTCAAATCTTGCAATTGTCGATCGCAAAACAAAAAGTACAAAATAGCGTAATAAGTGATATAGCCTTTCTCAAAAAGATGAGGTATAATTGACAGCTTATAAACCACCCAGACGTATAGGGCCTTCTTCCCAACAACGTCCGCGAATCTTTCTGGTAACAAGTGATATGCCAGGAATACTACATAAGTAATCGGCAATATACAAAGTTGAGAATCAAAAGAGATAAAAACCATAACTTTTAATTTTTAACTTGACATAAAGCCAATTATTATCTATTAATAATGAATTGCCAAAAACGACGAATTGCTTGTTGCCAAATACCCGTCACCCGTTATTAAAAATGGATTTGTTAGAGTACCAAGCCAAATCTTTATTTCGTCAGATGGCAATTCCGATTTTGCCGTCGCAGCGGATTGACAAACCCGCCGATCTCAAAGGGCTGAAAATTCCTTACCCAGTTGTCCTGAAGTCGCAAGTGCGGGCTGGGGGACGAGGCCGGGCGGGTGGCATTAAATTTGTGGAAAATACGATCGACGCAGTTGCTGCGGCTCAAACAATTTTTAATTTGCCGATCGAGGATGAATATCCGCAAGTCCTGTTAGCAGAAGCAAAGTACAACGCTGACCAAGAATTGTACTTAGCCGTACTCCTAGACCCGATCGCCCGCCGCCCGGTACTTCTGGGCTCCAGACAAGGAGGTATGGATGTCGAAGGGTCGATCGACCAAATGCAGCAAGTTGCCGTAGATCAGGAATTTTCGCCTTTCTACGCGAGGCGTCTGATGCTGAAAATGGGATTGCAGGGAGATTTGATTCAATCGGTGAGTACAATTGTCGAGAAAATGTATCGGCTGTTTGTCCAAAAGGATTTAGATTTAGTAGAAATCAATCCTCTCGGCATCAGTCCAACAGGAGAGTTAATGGCTTTAGACGGTAAAGTCAGCGCCAACGACGATGCCTTGGGGCGGCATCCAGACTTGGTAATACTCTCGGGTAAAAAGCTCTTCAGCGGGTTGGGAGGGGACAGCAGAAATGCCTATGGGGGCGATCGCCGGAATTCCAACTCAAAGTCGCAGCAGTCGCCGGATCAGTTTGACTCCAAACCTCAATCCCCAATCTCGAATTCCGCATCTCTGGAATTAGTGGAACTAGACGGGAATGTCGGGATTTTGTGCAACGGAGTGGGCCTGACAATGGCAACTCTGGATGCTGTAGCTCACCAACGAGGAAAACCGGCTAATTTTGTCAACCTGGGTTCTTTAGATCGTTACGATGCAGTAAATGCCCTGCGCGATCGCACCGAGTTGGGTCTGGAGTTGGTCGCTCAGGATAAAAGCGTTAAGGTGATACTTGTAAATATTTTGGACAGTGCTTCCAAGAGCGAGGAAATCATCACCGCCATAGCGGGCTATTTGGAACGAAAAGCTCGCGCCAACCGGCACATTCAAGTTGTGCTGCGCCTGGTAGAGATCGATGCTGATGCTGTTAAAAAGCGTTTCGGACAGTTGCCCGTGCAGCTAGCTAGCACTTTAGATGAAGCTGCGGCTCAAGCTGTATCATCTGCCAAGTAGCGACAGTCGATCGGCAAAACGAGAACTCTGGACAACATATGAAAGCCTTCTGCTTTTGAAAGATCGAGTTTTAACTAGGAAAAAATGAATTTAACTCCTGAAAGCAAAGTCCTAGTACAGGGCATTACAGAATCTCCCGCCTCAACGCGCGCCGCCCTGATGATGAAGGCATACGGCACTAATGTAGTCGCCGGTGTCAGTCCCGGTAGGGGAGGGCAGGAGTTGGAGGGAATTCCTATTTTTGATTTGGTAGAAGAAGCTGTGGCGGCAGTGGGTCATGTTGACACTACGGTAATTTTGGTAGAGGCTTACTGGGTGCTGGATGCGGCTCTAGAAGCGATCGCCGCCGGAATTAGGCAAATCGCGATCGTCACTGAGGGAGTGCCTCCTCTGGATATGGTGCGCTTAGTCAGAAAGGCAGAGGCCACAGAAACTTTAGTGATCGGGCCCAACAGTCCGGGGATTATTGTCCCTGACAAACTGCTGCTGGGAACTCACCCCAAGGAATTCTACACTCCGGGTTCGATCGGGGTAATCAGCCGCAGCAGCACTTTGACTTACGAAGTTGCTCTCGAACTGACTGAGGCAGGTTTGGGACAGTCGATGGCGGTTTGTATTGGCTGCGACGCGATTGTGGGTTCTTCTTTTATGCAGTGGCTGCAACTTTTGGACGAAGATGACAGTACGGAGGCGATGGTTTTAATTGGGGAAGTTGGCGGTTGGAGCGAACAAGCTGCTGCTTCTTACATCGCTTCGGCGATCGACAAACCTGTGGTTGCTTATTTGGCAGGCCGCTACGTTCCCAAGGGCCCGTCCTTGGGCCATGCCGGCATCCTGATCAGTTCTCGGGCTGCTGCCCAGAAAGCCTTTGGTGTTACGGTAGAGAACAAAATGGCTGCCTTTGAAGAGGCGGAAATACCCGTAGCTGCTCGGCCTTCGGAGGTTCCCAAGTTGCTCAAGAAGTTGCTCAAGAAAAATTAATTGCTTCTTGGTTTGTAGTAAGGACTTTAGTCCGCGTTTTTTGGTTTGTAGTAAGGACTTTAGTCCGCGCTTCTTAGTTTGATCGTTCGGAGTTTAGTCCGCGCTTCTTAGGAACGACAATTTAATAACTTACACAAGTTTGTGGGATGGGCGTCCCGCCCGTCTTTTCGGGACGGGCGGGACGCCCATCCCACAAGAACAATAAAAACTGTAAGTT
>NZ_JAEQCE010000166.1:1532-4032 GCF_020738665.1 Microcoleus sp. PH2017_08_TRC_O_A | reverse complement strand
CACACGGGATTTCACGGGCCCCGTGCTACTCGGGATACAGTCACGCTCTTTTCTACTTTCGACTACAGGACTTTCACCTTCTCTGGTGCAGCTTTCAACTGCTTTGTCTAGCTTGAAGATACGTTAGTTGACTGTCCCACGACCCCAAAAGTAAAAACCTCTGGTTTAGGCTGTTTCCCGTTCGCTCACCACTACTTGGGAAATCGCTATTGCTTTCTCTTCCTCCAGCTACTAAGATGTTTCAATTCGCTGGGTTCGCCGCAATCAGTCTATGTATTCAACTGATGCTTACTGGGTTGCCCCATTCGGACATCTCCGGATCAATGCTTGCTTCCAGCTCCCCGGAGCTTATCGTCGGTCGCCACGTCCTTCTTCGCCTCTGTGTGCCTAGGTATCCACCGTTAGCCCTTTGTAACTTGACCACTTTCTTCTTTGATGGTGGTCTGCTTTTCAGCTTTTCCGACGCATCGGATTACTTACTAAGCTTGATGATGACTTAATTTCTATGCAGTTTTCAAGGTTCTGACTAGAGTTCTAGACTCCAGCATTCCGACTTTCACATGAGATAGTCTGGGTGCTGATTTCTGTGTTCTTCTTGGTTTTGGTTGTATTTTAATACTTAGCCAAGCTAGATAGCTAGTGAGAGTGGAGGTAAGCGGACTCGAACCGCTGACTTCCTGCGTGCAAGGCAGGCGCTCTACCAACTGAGCTATACCCCCACTAAGCAAGTGCCTGTTTTTTGAGCGCCTGAGTCCTGAATTTTCATTCGTCGCTCATTACTTCAAATTCATCACTTTTTTCCAGGTGGGCCATCCTGGATTTGAACCAGGGACCTCACCCTTATCAGGGGTGCGCTCTAACCAACTGAGCTAATAGCCCATTTCCCGAACCAGTTAATAGTTTGAAAGCTTTGACATCTATTTCTCGAACGACCAGGGATACTGATTGCTGCCTCTTCTTTAGGTTCGGTAGTTTCTCAGATGGTCTCCCTAAAAGGAGGTGATCCAGCCACACCTTCCGGTACGGCTACCTTGTTACGACTTCACCCCAGTCATCAGCCCTGCCTTCGGCATCCTCCTCCTCGAAAGGTTAGAGTAATGACTTCGGGCGTGGCCAACTTCCATGGTGTGACGGGCGGTGTGTACAAGGCCCGGGAACGGATTCACCGCAGTATGCTGACCTGCGATTACTAGCGATTCCGCCTTCATGCAGGCGAGTTGCAGCCTGCAATCTGAACTGAGGCAGGGTTTACGGGATTAGCTCGCCCTCGCGGGTTGGCTGCCCTCTGTCCCTACCATTGTAGTACGTGTGTAGCCCAGGACGTAAGGGGCATGCTGACTTGACGTCATCCCCACCTTCCTCCGGTTTGTCACCGGCAGTCTGTTTAGAGTGCCCAACTTAATGATGGCAACTAAACACGAGGGTTGCGCTCGTTGCGGGACTTAACCCAACATCTCACGACACGAGCTGACGACAGCCATGCACCACCTGTGTTCGCGCTCCCGAAGGCACTCTTCCCTTTCAAGAAGATTCGCGACATGTCAAGTCCTGGTAAGGTTCTTCGCGTTGCATCGAATTAAACCACATACTCCACCGCTTGTGCGGGCCCCCGTCAATTCCTTTGAGTTTCACACTTGCGTGCGTACTCCCCAGGCGGGATACTTAACGCGTTAGCTACGGCACTGTCCGGGTCGATACAGACAACACCTAGTATCCATCGTTTACGGCTAGGACTACTGGGGTATCTAATCCCATTCGCTCCCCTAGCTTTCGTCCCTGAGTGTCAGTTATGGTCCAGCAAAGCGCCTTCGCCACCGATGTTCTTCCTGATCTCTACGCATTTCACCGCTACACCAGGAATTCCCTTTGCCCCTACCATACTCTAGCTGTTCAGTTTCCACTGCCTTTCCGAGGTTAAGCCCCGGTCTTTGACAGCAGACTTGAACTGCCACCTGCGGACGCTTTACGCCCAATCATTCCGGATAACGCTTGCATCCTCCGTCTTACCGCGGCTGCTGGCACGGAGTTAGCCGATGCTGATTCCTCTGGTACCGTCAGGCTGCTTTCACAACTTTCTTCCCAGAGAAAAGGGGTTTACAACCCAAGAGCCTTCTTCCCCCACGCGGTCTTGCTCCGTCAGGCTTTCGCCCATTGCGGAAAATTCCCCACTGCTGCCTCCCGTAGGAGTCTGGGCCGTGTCTCAGTCCCAGTGTGGCTGATCGTCCTCTCAGACCAGCTACCGATCGTCGCCTTGGTGAGCTTTTACCTCTCCAACTAGCTAATCGGACGCGAGCTCATCTTCAGGCTATAAATATTTTCCCTTTCGGTACATCGGGGGTTAGCAGTCGTTTCCAACTGTTGTCTCCGTCCTGAAGCCAGATTCTCACGCGTTACTCACCCGTCCGCCACTAAGTATTTCTACTCCGTTCGACTTGCATGTGTTAAGCAGACCGCCAGCGTTCATCCTGAGCCAGGATCAAACTCTCCGTGTTGGATTGTT
>NZ_JAEQCE010000166.1:0-1497 GCF_020738665.1 Microcoleus sp. PH2017_08_TRC_O_A | reverse complement strand
CTGTGCCTTAAGTTCGCGGTGTGAACCGCTCTCTCTCTGGCGCTTTATTAATATACTTATTTCGCAAGGGCTTGTCAAGCGTTTTGCGAAAATAATTTTTATCTTTCGCTTAATCTATACACCGTAAGGTTTTTGGGTGTTCCTCGATGCTCCGAGATCCGATTGCTCGTTCCTCTTTAACGCCAGAACCTGCTTTTTTACCCCCAATGTCAGTTTTTGACCGCCGTCTGTCATGAAGGGTCGGTAGAATCGTTGAGAGGTAAAATGGCTACTACTATATATAGAACCCTTTTGAGATCTTTTGACGATCGCCCGCGATTGAGACCCGCTCGGGCTATGGGCAAGCGGCTAGGGGCGCTCGGCTCCGGCTACAGGCGATTGCCATCCAATTGCCCCAAATTTAAGGTGATGCGGTTTCAACCGAAATTGGAAAGGGTGATTGGTTGTCTCTGCTTACTAAATTGATGTAACCCACATTCCGCACTTTAAGTTGAAAGTAAGGATTCAGGTCTAAAAACTTGTGGCTATAACGCTTTTCTGGCAAGGGTTATAGGACAAAATAATGGTTTTTGTCTTTATCTGTTGATTGTCAGGCCTATGACCAGAAATGACAGTTTTTCGTCATAAGCTTGATAATTGGAGTTTAAACTAAGCAGGTCAAAAAGTGCGATTGCCCAAAGACTAGCTCACGTTTATCACAGGGCGAACGCATCTAAATTTTATATTAACAGAATATGGTATATTGGAGGATGGTTCTTGATTACTCAAAAAATATTTAATTAGAGTTTGCCCTGCATGAAACTTAAACCTAAAATCACCATCGCCGACCATTTTGCTGACTGAGAAGATCCAAGAATTGAGCGGACGAAACATCATCAATTAATTGATATTATTACCATCTCAATTTGTGCCGTGATTTGCGGTGCTGATACATGGGTCGATATCGAAAGTTACGGGCGAGCTAAATACGGGTAGTCCCCTGAAGGAAAGGATCGAGAGAATAAAACTGAATTCAAATAAAAGTAGGGATTTAGAGTTGTAAATTAGCATTGTAATGATGCACAAACCGCCAAATTGCGGCAATATGATTTTCTAATTTTTTAGAGAAGGCTAGGCTCTTTCTTACCAGTCGAGACACTCGTTGTCGAATAGTACAGTTGAAGCGCTCGATATAGCTAGTAAAACCACTATCTTTATCTACGCTTTGATGACGTTTGCTGGGCAATACAGAATCATAAGCACAAAACGTGGTCAGTATAAATTACTGCACATTGACGGTACACTGGTGGCATTGAATTCCATAGATATTGAGCCGATACTGCGCTACGATCTCCAATATGTACACCAACAATTTCCCTAGTCTGGGCATCCAATGCCAGCCAGACCCACTGCTGATTGCCTTTACTATCAACGAATGACCATAACTCATCCATCTGAACATTCAAGCGCTTTTTTTCTTTGGGAGTCACTTCCACTTGCTTCTTAACAGCAGCCGCT
>NZ_JAEQCE010000019.1:0-57307 GCF_020738665.1 Microcoleus sp. PH2017_08_TRC_O_A | reverse complement strand
ATTCTTTATTAAGCTTTGTTAAATACAGAAGGCGGTTGAAACCGCTACCGACTTATCCCCATGTCTAAAGCCAGGGGCTTGCGTCTCGCTCTTTGGTCAGTCAGCGTCCAGGTCAATACTGACGGTAAAAAAGTTTTAGGTATCGATCATGGTATCGATAATTGGTTAACCTGTGTCAGCAATGCGAACACAAGCTTTATTGTTGACGGAAAACATTTGAAGTCTCTAAATCAGTGGTATAACAAGCGAGTAGCTGCATTGATGGGTGGAAAGCCTAATGGCTTTTGGTCGCATCAATTAGCACGATTAACTGAAAAGCGCAATCGTCAAATGCGTGATGCGGTAAATAAAGCGGCCAAAACAGTTATCAATCACTGCCGAGAAAACCAAATTGGTACTGTTGTTTTTGGCTGGAATAAGGGTCAAAAAAATGGCGTAAATATGGGAGTAAAAATTAATCAGAAATTCGTACAAATTCCTACTGGTAGATTGAAAACTAGAATCTCTCAGCTCTGCGAAAAGTATGGAATTCGATTTACAGAAACAGAGGAAAGCTACACATCAAAAGCTTCATTCGTTGACAATGACTTCCTGCCTACAATCGGTGCAAAACCCGATGGGTGGAAAGAGTCGGGTAGACGAATTAAGCGTGGATTGTATCGAACTGGTTTACAAAACTGGTGTATTAACGCCGACTGCAATGGTGCAGCCAACATTATGCGAAAAGTAGCGACAATGCTAGGTTTTGACCTTAGCGGAGTTGGTAGAGGTGTCTTGACAGCGCCATTAAGGATTGCCATTTGGTAGTGTCTTAAGAATCCCCGTGCGTTCACGCCGGGGAGTGTCAAACTAAGCGCTGCTAACAGAAATTCGGTGTTCTCGGCAAGTTCGATCGTAAATATTATTTAATTCCACAGCCAAGCAAATCCCACCCCGCAGCCATAGCGGTACAACTGGAAGCGTGGAACCCACAGCTAAATTTTCCTGCCAAATATCTAGGCATTGGTTGCCGTCTCGCTCGATCGGGCGATAAGCTGTAGCATAGAGATCGGCGTCGAAGGGCGAAGCAATTCCTCCCACTAGACGGGCTAACAATTCATTGTGAAGATTTGCCTTCCTAACCGTCACAACATCAACTATTACCAACCCAATTCCCTCTCGCAAATACGTCTCGCACTTTGACACAAAAGCACAGCGATGACTAGAACGATCTTTGTTGGCAGGACTTACTAATTCAATTGCACCTGCTAAAACCGGGCCACCTTCTGTGTTAAAAATATTAACTTGCACAGCTTCTGCCACAGGTAAAAAAGGCACGCTTTGTGCTGGGGGCGACATCCAATTGTTTGGTAAATCTATTGGCAAATTAATTACCGTCTCTGGACAATCAAAGTCCGGTAGAGGTTCCTCAAAAGCTGCTACATCAATTTCAATTTCAAACTGCACGTTGGGTTCTGCAAAATAACCTTCGGGTAATTTGGCATTCAAGTCAGATGCAATATAAGTCGCCCAAGCATTGTGAAAGGCGTGCCAGTGACGGCGCGCTGACAGCGGCGGGCGGAAATGATCTTGTAGCACCATATTTTTTTAAGTTAGGGCTAATTAAAATTATAATGTCTAATCGTTGGCAATAACTCAGCAGCAGGCGGAAAGATGAATTTGGTAAATGACAAGGATATTGTCAAACAGTATTTTAACTCGACGGGCTTCGATCGCTGGCAGCGAATTTACGGCGACGGCAAAGTGAACAAAGTGCAGCTAGACATTCGCACCGGGCATCAGCAAACGGTGGATACAGTGCTCGGTTGGCTGCAAGCTGACGGCAATTTGCGCGGGCTTAGTGTCTGCGATGCTGGCTGTGGTGTTGGATCTCTGAGCATTCCTCTGGCTGAGGCTGGGGCAATTGTTTGTGCTAGCGATATCTCTGACAAGATGGTAGCAGAGGCTTATGAGCGATCGACAGCCGTTCCCGGCAAGATGTACAACATCTCTTTCGCCGCCCAGGATTTGGAAGCTTTAACCGGCAAATTTCACACGGTTATTTGTTTGGACGTGCTGATCCACTATCCTCAAAGTAAGGCTGCGGAAATGATCGCTCACCTAAGTTCGATCGCCCAATCGCGACTAATTCTCAGTTTTGCCCCCAAAACCTTAGCACTTACCGCGCTCAAAAAATTTGGCGAACTTTTCCCCGGCCCGAGCAAAACTACCCGCGCTTACCAGCACCGCGAAGCTGATATTATCAAAATCCTAGAAAGCAACGGTTTTGTTGTTAAAAGAACAGCCATGAATAGCACTAGCTTTTACTATTCGCGCTTGCTGGAAGCTGTACGCAAATAAACTAGAAATATCTGCAAAAAGCTGATTTATCATAAATAGGGTGTGCAGTACGTAGTTGCGCTTGGGCGCTCTTTCATGAAAGAGCGCCCAAGCGCAACTACGTACCTAGAGGAGCGATCCATATTCTGGGATTCATTGATAGGGAAACCGCAGATAAACGCAGATGATTTAAATATAGTTTGTGAATGAATCCAACTCAAGTATATTTATGTTCACCAATTACCAATTACCAATTGCCCATTAAAAAAATATTATGTCAACGCTAATCCTAACGCGCATTTTCATAGCAGCCGCAGCCGTATTCGGAGGTTTGTCGGTTGCGGGCGGGGCTTTTGCCTCCCACGCTTTGAAAAATCAATTGACCGATCGAGCTTTAGGCATTTTTGAGACCGGCGCCCGCTATCAAATGTACCACGCCCTGGCTTTATTACTCGTCGCTTTATTATTAAGCCGCGCCCCAGAGTCTGAAACCTTTTTTGCAGTGGCTGGATGGGCTTTTATTGTCGGCACAATCGTCTTTTCAGGCAGTTTGTACGCGCTGAGTTTGACTGACATCAAATGGCTGGGTGCAATTACCCCCTTGGGAGGAGTTGCTTACATTGTAGGTTGGGGATGTTTGGCAGTTGCTGCTTGGAGTTTTAAATAGAGATTGGCAATTACCAATGCCAAATCCCTCCGCGAGAACTCCGCTTTTCGACCCCATGCCCTATGCCCTATGCCCTATGCCCTATGCCCTATGCCCAATTCCCTAATTGTCAAAGACATCGCTGGAAAACATATCTGTCACAGTCCGCAAGTAAGGTAAAAATACCATAACATCGGCAGCCGGGAGGCGATCGGATATTTCCCAAAACAAAATTAGCAGCATATCCTGCACTAATTCCCAACTTACATGAAGTCTCGGGTACAGCATCACGCAGATTGGAAACAATTCTTGCTGTACCGGGCGAATGCTTTCTTCCAAAACGCACCAGCACAAATAACTTTGAAAAATCTCGACATCCCGAATGCCAGAAATTTTGACCTGCGGATCGGTCAAATAACCGCTGCTGCTGCGGTATCCTGGATGCTGGGAACTAGCCCGAGCGTACACTGCACTAGCAATCTGAGTTGTCTGCTGCAACAAATGCTGAACGGCTAAGAGAGCTTTTGAATTCGGGGTATGATCCGCCGCAGCCTCGTTAATCTCTCCGTGGGGAATGTGCAGATAGTCATCTATAACTTTTAAGTAGGGTGCAAATTCCGATCGCTCTGACTCCGAAAGGCATCCTAACAAGATTTTGCTAGTGTATTGAAACTCCAACGTCACAAATCCCAGCACTAACGGATCTGTGTCTGAGTATTTCCGTCTTACTTGGACAATATCTTTTCCCACCAGCACTGACAAGCGGAAAACAGGTTCCCTATCGCCGTAAGCGTCTATTGCTTTCCGATATAAGCTGCGAGTGTCGGCGACAATTTCTTCTTGATTAATTAAGCTAGGATCGATCGCGTGTCGCTCTATTTGTTCCCCTAAAACAGTCTCTACTTTATTCCAAGCTATCTGGCTGGCAACTTTCAGAGTATCTGTCAATTTGTCAACTATTTTGGCTCGATTGCCATCAAAATTGCTTAAATCTCGGCTCTCGGAGATTTGCTGATGTGTTTGGTTTTCTCGTCCCGCTACTGTACTGTAATATTTTTTTGCCCAGCTAACTGCCAAGGAAGAAATGCTAACTCCTTTAGCCCCTGGGATCTTGTGAATGTCCGATTCCGTAATAGCCTGTGACGCAAAACTGTCGTCCTGTTGCAGTTCGTCGCCCACCGATAAAAACTTTGAAGATAGTTGTGAAATACCAGCCATGAGAAACCTCGTTGTTTTATAAAGCCGTACCCGATCGATTCCCCTAATTTTTAAAGTTACTAAATATAATCTTCTGCATTTATACCCTGACAGTCATCCGCCATTGTGCTTAAAACTATGAGCCATTTGGCTGCACTGCATCCATCCTATATAACTTGCACGTTAATAACGCTATTTATTGTGCGCTCGATCACAGTCACTATGCGATCGTAACCGATTTTTTTTCTTTACCTGTAAAGACGGCAAAAATAAATTCAATTTGTTTTAAAAGCTCAGAATTAAACTCTAGTCTGCCTTGAAAAAACTGCTCTTTGAGATATTTTATCTTTGTTTTGTCGCTTATGTCGATCGCCCTACGTTCTCAAAGAATCTAGGCTACATCACGATCGAGCGGTGACTTTGATTGATTTATTTTTTTATGTGAAGCCCAAAAAATTTGTCTGACATTCGTTAGGAAACCCTAACACATTCAACGAGCGGCATTTATAAATAAATTATTAAATTTGAGATAACAATCAGATTTATTTGATTTTCGTTAATGCCATTGTCAGCGCGGTTTCTTGCGCTCAGTTTTTTTAGATTCCCGATCGCCCAACCACCATTCAAAACCGGAATCTCGATCGACTCACCAGATCGCTCCTGCATTATACGAAATCTGGCTGCTGCGAGTCGTCTGCCGGAGGTGGTAGCCCGTCCCTACAAGGATAGGATTAGGTTTAAGGGCCCCACGGGCGATCGATCGTTACAAACAGGATAGCCAGTGCATCTTTAAGGCTATGCCTTCGGGTAGGATTAGTAGGACGAGAGGAAGTGGATAAAGTCAGGAACTCAGGTCTAAAGACACGCTCGCTTGGTCGCGAGCAAGTCTCGAAGCCAGCTATTCTGACCAGCCTAAGTCTTAACTGACTACGTTATTTAGGTCACGACACCCTGTGGATGCGAAGCTAGTCCCCTGCTCTGTCGTTTGCAATTAAACAGTTCTAAAGTCACTGGAACAGTGTTGCAAGCCCAACAAGCCCTGATAACATTGGCGAAGCTAACATTACCCCGTAAGGGAGACCCAACAAAGGCAACCATTATGCGTACAGGATTGTGAAGCTTGAAATGGTAATTGTCCCATTGAAAGTACATTACAAAAGTACACCTAGTCAAACAATCCCAAGGCGGTAATGGAAAAATTCAAGGCGGTTTCAACCGCCTGGTCGTTTTCCTCTCAGGTCTAAAGACTCTGAGTTTCCCACTTACCGAGCTTTTTTATGAGCGCCAGCAATTCAACAGAAGAAATCAAGTTCGGAACCGATGGGTGGCGGGGACTGATTGCCCATGACTTTACTTTTGCCAACGTGCGAAAAGTCACCCGGGCGATCGCCAGCTACCTCGAAACCGCTTACACCAAAGACCGTCCAGTGCTAGTATCCTACGATACCCGCTTTTTGGCAGACGAGTTCGCCCGCACATCGGCGGAAGTCTTGGCAGATTTGGGATGGACGGTGATGGTAGTCGATCGAGATTGTCCGACACCAGTTATCGCCTACAGCGCCAAGCATCTCAACTCCGCAGGAGCCCTGATGTTCACGGCTTCGCACAATCCCGCACCTTACTGCGGCATCAAATACATCCCCGACTACGCAGGGCCGGCAACCCCGGAAATTACGGATACCATTGTGGCAAATATTACTGGTGCTTCTGATGCCCCAGCCATAGGCAGCCACAACGATAAAATCTCCACTTTTGACCCGAAACCTGAATATCTGAAGTTTCTTTATACTTTGATTGATGTGGAGCGGATTCGCTCTGCTAAGTTGAAGGTGAAGTACGACGCTCTTTATTCGACTTCTCGCGGCTATCTCGACGGTGTTTTGGAACACTGCGGCTGCGATGTGGAAAGTTTTCACACCTACCGCGACGTGCTGTTTGGGGGCGGAATGCCTGAACCCAAGGGCGAACAGTTAGTCGAGTTGGTGGAAGCTGTTAAGAAGGATTCAGCCGATTTAGGTTTGGCTACGGATGGCGATAGCGATCGCTTTGGTATTGTTGATGAGTTGGGTAATGTCTTGACTCCGAATACCGTGTTGTTGCTGTTGGCGCGTCACTTGGTTAAGAATAAAGGCTTGACTGGGGCGATCGTCCGTACCGTCGCAACTACCCACTTGCTAGATAACATGGCCGCCAAATACGGTTTAACAATCTACGAAACCGCAGTCGGCTTTAAATACATCGGCGAAAAAATGCGGGAAACAGCCGTGCTCATCGGTGGCGAAGAGTCTGGCGGTTTGAGCGTTTTGGGTCACATCCCCGAAAAAGACGGGATTTTGGCTGATATGCTAGTTGCTGAGGCGATCGCCTACGAAGGCAAACCGCTATCTCAGCTAGTAGAAGAAGCCATCAAAGAAGCCGACGGCCCCCTGTACAACAAACGCTTGGACTTACACCTAGAAGAAGCGCACAAAGCAGCCGTTTTGGACTCTTTTACCAAGAATCCACCCACGGAAATAGCGGGTATTGGCGTTAAGGAAATCGGCCGCAAAGACGGGATTAAACTGTATCTTGAAGACGGCGGTTGGGTATTGCTGCGGCCTTCGGGAACGGAACCTTTGATGCGCGTTTACATGGAAACCAACTCTGTGGAAAAAGAAACCAAAGTTGCCGAGTACATGGAAAAGGTAATTGCCAAGTTAGAACCTGCTTAAGTTTCTATTTATCCTAATGCGGGGTTTTTCTCCTAAGCTTTGAGATTGTAGGGTGCGCGCCGCGCACCTTACGTATTTTTGATAGATCTTGCCAAGCTTATGAACATTATATATCTGGTATTACTTCGTTTCCAATTACTTAAATTATCTGCGTCGCATCTGTGTTTATCCGTCTGACATCTGCGGTTTCTGTACCAATCAAAGACTTATGCAATCGGTATATTAATCATCAATACTTGTCCGCCACCATTGACAAACAAATCAAAATTATCAGTATTCGATCGCACTTTAAAATCTTTCCATCAAATCTTTTTCTTGGGAATAAACATCTCGTAGCTGTTGCAGCCCTGAAGCAGAAATCACCGATTTAAGTTTAGCTACCAACATTCCCCACTCCAGCAAGCTGTCAACTGACACAGCCTCTTTGAACTTGTGCGTATAGAATTTAGTCCAAAATCCCGGTGCTAGCTTGCTTTTCCAGCGTTTGTACCATCTGCCAAAATCTTGAGGGGAAGGCGGATTGACTCGTAAGATTGGGGGAAAATCGGCGTAGCTGACAAACCGGCTGATGCCTTTGGCGTGGACATACACCATGTAGCGGCAGCATTCGATCCGGTAAATGTCGTCTGTTGAGATGTTGAACAGCAGTGCTACTGTGTCTTCTGTGACGAATCTCGCCAGCGGATGCAGGATTGGAGATTTGTGAATTATCTTGGATTCTGCGATCGTCCGCGATTTTGCCGGAGTTTCTGATATCATGGCTAGTATACCTCTGGATATGGTTAGTAGACTTCTGGATATGGCAAATGCGCTTTTGATAGAAAGAAATAATCTGTCTAGATTGAGTTTTTAAGACGATCGCCCTTTAGTTTTCGAGGCCGGGGGGCGATCGCTCTTTACATATACAATTATACGACGCAATTGCATCAACTGTCAAGCATGGGTTTAGTCAGGCTAAAAATTCGGGAACTAGCTGCTGAGAAGGGCTGGACGCTTAAGGAAGTATCCGATCGCTCTGGGGTAATTTATAGCACTGTCAGAAGCTATGCTCGTCGTCCTGAAATGGCAATGGTTGACTTTACTTGCCTGCGGAGGTTAGCTCGAACTTTTGATGTGATGATTGAGGATTTGGTCGAGGTTTTGGAGGAATAGGGCGGCTTTTTAGATATCTAACTATTAAACGACAGCAGATTGTCATCTGTCAAGTAAGTATGAGCAAAGGCTTAGTGAGGTTGCGGATTAGGGAGTTTGCGGCCCAAAACGGCTGGACACTTAAGGAAGTTTCCGATCGATCGGGCGTTGGTTACAGTACCATTAGGAACTACGCCCAATGTCAAGGCATGACAACCGTGAACTTTGCCTACCTGCACAGGTTGGCTCGGACTTTTGATGTGATGATTGAGGATTTGGTGGAGATTTTGGAGGAGTAGGTCGATCGACCTTTCTACCTTTCCACTATAAACCTCACGCTGCGTCTTGTCAAGACGCGCTTAAACGTTTTGCAACGCAGCTAGAAACTCAGCTTAAAGGTGCTAAGATTTAGTCAAAGTTGTTAATCTCCCGTTAGTTTTGTGACTAGAGCCAGTACCGCGATCGGAGTCAGCCCCATCATCAAGGATATAGTGCAGAAAAAGGCGCTAGCAACCCGACTAACGCTGAAGGAAATTATATATGTCGGGATGCTGGCGATCGACGAGTTGGACGAAAAGCGCCTGCAAGAGTTGGCGGACAAGGTGCATCAAATGCAGGTAAATGGAGAGATTTGAGGGGTTGAGGGCGATCGGGCTTTTGGTGAAAAGAGGGGAATGCGATTCAGTCCGCTCCTACAGAATAGTTGTGCCGCTGTCAAGGATTGTAGTCCATTAAGCTCAAATATTTCAAGCCAATCCAATCACCGCGTGCGGTACAGCCAAACTTGTATCCGCATCCTACATCCCAGAAGCAAAACATATATTGTTTTTGGTCTTGCAGGTATTCATGCACTAACTGATTAGTAGGTTCCTCCTCAGAAAAGTCAAGATAATTTATATTGAAATAGTAAATGTCATCATCCAAAAACTTGCCTACCTTCAGAGCTTTTTCAATTGCTGTAGCTTCCTCAGAAGCTGCTGTACAAAAAATCTGATGATGGTGGCTGTATTCGTTGTAGTAACCAGTTACTTGAATAGGTTTAAATTTGGCAATAATTTTGCAAATTTTATCATGTAAATCTTGTGTTACCAAGCTTGGTGAGTCACAGGAAGTTAGTGATGCGAAAGCTGGATGATATGATAACTCGTATCGATTCCAAACTTGATCCGGAACGGTAGGAGCAAGACAAATCCAGTCCGAATCTGGAGTTTGACCAACAATTATATAAATCTTAAATTGGCCCGACCCCCGACGATAGTTGAGGCTACTTTGAATACTCCTCAAACTGTAAACTTTAAGATTCTGCAAACTATTTTTTAAGAAGTATGCTAAAGCATTGTAATACTGGAAATGCTGTGATTGTAAATATGGATTCCAGGATTTATCTTTACGTTTTCGTCGAGGTGGTGCGTATTCATAGCCAGGATATTCCTTGGGGTCAATGGGCAATCCACGTCGCTCGATCCCTTTCCACGCTGTAATCGCTCGATCTAAGTCTGCAAGCTGAACAAAGCCTTCTGAGACTAAAAGATTCCAGGCATTTAGGCTTCCTCTACGCTCTGTATCCCACCAAAATGGGTTCAAACTTTTCGCATAGTTTTTGAACTTGTTGATTAGTTCCTCTGTCTCAGGGTGCATATGACTATGTGAACTACCTAAATCCTCATGTTAAAGATAGAGAATGCGATCGTACTTTTATTCCTGCTTGACAGACTCAGCCAACCGCTTCGCATTCTCCCGCCGATAAACATTAATCGGACTGTTGCGAATATCAGCTTCAACCATTGCAATTAGTTCATCTAGTGTTTGAGTCCAAGCTTCCAGCATTCGGTTGCTGTCCCGAAGCATAGCAACAGTTTGCTTAACTTTCTCTGGATCGGGGAGTTTGGGTGTTTCACTCATGGCAGGTTAAAATCTCTTTTCGCTTCCTGGATAGTGGCTTCGATCGCATCGGCGTCAGCTTCTGCTTGCTCAATAGTTTGACCTACTGAATTCGGCGTAGCAGAAGAAAATTATCTAAAGATTTGCCATATCTGCTGTGTTGACAACCAAATTACAGCGATCGCTCCCAAGTATAATGTCACAATATCAAAACCTAAAAGGGTTTCCAATTCTTTCAAAGTAATGGCTCGGTATATCAAGCTACAACTTGATATAATCGCTGTTGTAGCCAAAGCTAAATTCATAAAGTCTGCCAACTTGAAAACAATAGGTCTACGGCGAACATATAACGAACTGATACCTAAAACTATGGTCACAAATGTTAAACAAGCCCAGCTAGAGACTAAAATTTGGTTCTGACTCATTTAACATCCCTACTATCTTCTGTCCTATCGGACGATCGAGAATTTCTCCCGTACCACAATCCAAGGGCAGCACCAGCTACAGCACCGGGTACAGCACCAGGTATTCCAACCACCATATTTCCGATTAAAGCACCGCCTGATGCCCCAACAATCATCTGATTTCCAATGGTCTGAATAAGTTTTTGTCTGTTCTCCGTTTTATCATCTGAAATAGTCCCTAATTCTTGACAAATCGCTTTCATTTCGGCTGCAAATTCTGCATCTTCATACATTGCCACTTGTAAATACACAGCAACTTGCTGCAAATCAGATTTTGAACCATGTTCAGCAGCAAATATAGCACTTCCTGCTTTTGGGTTTTCTTTTAACTTATCGGTAATCCTTTGACGCAACCGACTTATTGTAAGGTTTTGGCTTTCGGTGAGTTCACCCACAGCAACTTTAGGATCAGAGGGGAAAGCCCATAAGACGAGGTTAATGACGATTAAATTCAATGATTCCATAAAAATTTTATAACTTTTAACACAATTTTGTCTGCTTCTATTGTACAAAATTCCACAATAAAATTCAAAAAATCCCCCGCCCG
The DNA here is from genome assembly GCF_020738665.1 of Microcoleus sp. PH2017_08_TRC_O_A. Lineage (NCBI taxonomy): Bacteria > Bacillati > Cyanobacteriota > Cyanophyceae > Oscillatoriales > Microcoleaceae > Microcoleus > Microcoleus sp. PH2017_08_TRC_O_A. Next base: position 46,411 of record NZ_JAEQCE010000019.1, on the reverse strand, counting down.
AAGGCAGGGGATTTAATTTAATTACCTAGAAACCAGAGTTCAGAGTTATCCGAATTTCCCGGCCGTCGAGGCAATTACAAAGGCTGCGTAAGTGAAGACGTTGCCCACAGTAAAGTGAACTAAGCCAACCAAACGACCTTGGACGATCGACAAAGCAACAGGCTTGTCTTTCCAGCGAACCAAGTTGGCCAAAGGAGTGCGCTCGTGAGCCCAAACCAAGGTTTCGATCAACTCTTGCCAGTAACCTCTCCAAGAGATCAGGAACATGAAACCAGTTGCCCAAACTAGGTGTCCGAATAAGAATATCCAGGCCCAGACAGACAGGTTGTTAGTACCATACGGGTTGTAACCGTTGATCAACTGAGAAGAATACAGCCAGAGGTAATCGCGGAACCAGCCCATCAGGTAGGTAGAAGACTCATTGAACTGAGCCACATTACCTTGCCAGATGCCTAGGTGCTTCCAGTGCCAGTAGAACGTTACCCAAGCTAGGGTGTTCAACATCCAGAAGACAGACAGGTACATCGCATCCCAAGCAGAGACATCGCAGGTACCGCCACGGCCGGGGCCGTCGCAAGGGAAAGCATAACCGAAGTCTTTTTTGTCCGGCATCAGCTTAGAACCGCGTGCATCCAGAGCGCCCTTGACCAAAATCAAGGTGGTGGTGTGCAAGCCAAGTGCGATCGCATGGTGAACCAAGAAATCGCCAGGTCCGATCGCCAAGAACAGAGAATTTGTACTACTGTTGATTCCTTCCAACCAGCCTGGGAGCCATACGTTGCCGTAGTTTGGCCAAGCAGTCGCCGCAATGCTGTCTGGGTTAGAAAGTAGCACGTCCATGCCGTACAGAGCCTTCCCGTGAGCAGCTTGGATGAACTGTGCGAACACTGGTTCAATCAAGATTTGCTTTTCAGGAGTTCCGAAAGCGACTACAACGTCGTTGTGAACATACAAGCCGAGAGTGTGGAAGCCCAAGAACAGCGACACCCAGCTCAAGTGAGAGATAATCGCTTCTTTGTGCTGCAACACGCGATCGAGCACGTTGCCTTTATTAGCTTCAGGATCGTAGTCCCGCACCAAGAAGATAGCTCCGTGGGCGAAAGCACCGACCATGATGAAACCAGCAATGTACTGGTGGTGCGTGTACAACGCAGCCATTGTCGTATGATCCTGCGCTATGAAAGCGTAAGGAGGCATCGCGTACATATGCTGAGCGACCAAGGAGGTGATTACACCTAAAGCAGCGAGGTGAAATGCCAGTTGGAAGTGCAGCGAGTTGTTGTAGGTTTCGTAAAGGCCTTGGTGAGGCAGGTTGAACTGACCTTCACTCTTACCGCCTACCAAACCAGCTTTTGAATCCAACATCTCTTTGATGCTGTGACCGATACCGAAGTTAGTCCGGTACATATGACCGGCAACGATAAACAGAACTGCGATCGCCAAATGGTGATGAGCAATGTCTGTGAGCCACAGGGATTCTGTTTGAGGGTGGAAGCCGCCCAAGAAAGTCAGAATTGCAGTTCCAGCGCCTTCGGCAGTACCGAATACGTGGCTTGCTGCATCTGGGTTCTCGGCGTATACGCCCCAATTACCAGTGAAGAACGGAGCCAAACCAGCCGGGTGAGGAGGGGTAGACAAGAAGTTTTCCCAACCTACGTGCTGTCCGCGAGATTCGGGGATAGCAACGTGAACCATGTGACCAGTCCAGGCCAAAGAGCTGACACCGAACAAACCAGCCAAGTGGTGGTTGAGGCGAGATTCAGCATTCTTGAACCAAGACAAGCTCGGGCGGTACTTCGGCTGGAGGTGCAACCAACCTGCGAACAGCATGACAGAAGCCAACAGTAGCAAGAAGATAGCTCCTTGATACAAGTCGCCATTTGTCCGAACCCCTTGGGTGTACCACCAGTGGTAAACACCAGAGTAGGAGATGTCCACTGGGTTAGAAGCGCCCGCTTGAGTGAAAGCTTCTACTGCTGGAGCACCGAATTGAGGGTCCCAAATCGCGTGAGCGATCGGGCGGACGTTTAGAGGGTCTTTAATCCACTGTTCAAAGTTACCTTGCCATGCTACGTGGAACAGGCTGCCCGAAGTCCACAAGAAAATGATTGCTAGGTGGCCGAAGTGAGAAGCAAAAATCTTTTGGTAAAGATTTTCTTCGGTCATGCCATCGTGGCTTTCAAAGTCGTGCGCTGTGGCAATCCCGTACCAGATCCGCCGTGTGGTCGGGTCTTGGGCAAGGTCTTGGCTAAATTTTGGAAATTTCGTTGCCATAAGCCTTGATTAATCCTGAATCCTGAACGTTGAAGAGGTTCGGTTCCGAGGTTTGGATTCTGGGTTTGAGATTGCTCCCAAATCCTGAATCCAAAACCTAAAGGTAGTTTACCCTACCGAGATGATTCGCGCTAGGAAAAATGCCCACGTAGTGACAATTCCTCCTAGGAGGTAGTGAGCTACGCCCACAGCCCGACCTTGAGTAATGCTCAGAGCGCGAGGCTGAATGGAAGGAGCTACCTTGAGCTTGTTGTGAGCCCAAACAATGGACTCAATCAGTTCTTGCCAGTAGCCGCGGCCGCTGAACAGGAACATCAAGCTGAAGGCGAACACGAAGTGTCCAGCTAGGAACATCAGACCGTAGGCCGACAGTGCCGAACCGTAGGACTGAATTACTTGAGAAGCTTGCGCCCACAAGAAGTCCCGCAGCCAGCCGTTAATCGTGATCGCACTTTGTGCGAAGTTGCCGCCGGTGATGTGAGAAATTGTGCCGTCTGGCGATACTGTTCCCCACACGTCCGACTGCATTTTCCAGCTAAAGTGGAAAATCACGATCGAGATGCAGTTGTACATCCAGAACAAGCCGAGGAACACGTGATCCCAACCAGAAACTTGGCAGGTACCGCCACGGCCTGGGCCGTCGCAAGGGAACCGGAAGCCTAAGCTGCCTTTGTCAGGAACCAAGCGAGAACTGCGTGCGAACAACACGCCTTTCAAAAGAATCAGAACTGTAACGTGAATGGTGAAAGCGTGGATGTGGTGGATCATGAAATCCGCCGTACCCAACTCGATCGGCATCATCGCTATTTTGCCACCGACTGCTACTGCACCGCCGCCAAAAGCGTGGCTGACGATTTCCATAGCATTAGGCGCTGTGTTACCTGGTGCCAAAGCGTGGATATTTTGTACCCATTGGGCAAATATCGGACGCAATTGGATACCGGTATCTGAGAACAAATCTTGAGGACGACCGAAAGCTCGCATTGTATCGTTGTGAACGTACAAACCGAAGCTGTGGAAGCCTAAGAATATGCAAACCCAGTTAAGGTGAGAGATGATTGCATCTCTATGGCGGAGTACGCGGTCGAGCAAGTTATTAACGTGCTGAGCCGGATTGTAATCCCGCACCATGAAAATTGCTGCGTGAGCTGCTGCTCCAACAATCAGGAATCCGCCAATCCACATGTGGTGGGTGAACAGGGATAGCTGAGTTGGGTAGTCAGTCGCGATGTACGGATACGGAGGCATCGCGTACATATGGTGAGCCACGAGGATGCTGATAGAGCCCATCCAGGCCAAGTTCCACGACAGTTGGGCGTGCCAAGACTGCGTGAAGATTTCGTACATCCCCTTGTGGCCTTCGCCAGTGAAGGGGCCTTTGTGAGCTTCCAAAACTTCTTTGAAGCTGTGGCCAATGCCCCAGTTAGTACGGTAGAAGTGTCCGGCGATGATGAACAACACTGCCAACGCTAAGTGATGGTGTGCTGTATCGCTCAGCCACAAACCGCCTGTGGTGGGGTTCAGACCACCTTTGAAAGTCAGGAAGTCGCTGTAGGCGCCCCAGTTGAGGGTGAAGAAGGGCGTTAAACCTTGAGCAAAGCTGGGGTAGATGTCAGCCATCAAGGCTGAGTTGAAAAGCCACTCGTGTGGCAGTGGGATATCGGCAACTGTTTTAATCAGTTTGCCACCTACTGTCAACGGTGAGCCTGCATCGATCGCGTCCATGCAAGCGTTGATCGGCAGAGCAACGTGAATTTGTTGTCCTGCAAAGCCCAAGCATCCGCAGCCTAGCAAACCTGCCAAGTGGTGGTTCATCATCGATTCTACGTTCTGAAACCATTCCAGTTTCGGAGCGCGGACGTGATAGTGGAACCAACCGGCAAATAGCATCAGGGCTGCCATTACCAAGGCGCCGATCGCAGTGCAATATAGCTGGTATGAGTTAGTGATGCCGTTGGCGCGCCACAGTTGGAACAAACCAGAGGTGATCTGAATCCCGTGAAAGCCGCCGCCTACATCTGCATTTAAAATTTCTTGACCAAAAATCGGCCAAACCACTTGAGCGCTGGGCTTGATGGCTGTAGGATCTGTCAGCCAAGCTTCGTAGTTGGAGAATTTAGCGCCGTGGAAATATGCGCCGCTCAACCATACGAAAATTACTGCCAAGTGGCCGAAGTGAGCGCTAAAGATTTTGCGCGAAACGTCTTCTAAATCACTTGTATGACTGTCGAAGTCGTGAGCGTTAGCGTGGAGGTTCCAAATCCAAGTGGTGGTTTTTGGCCCCTTAGCTAGAGTGCGATCGAAATGACCTGGTTTTGACCACTTCTCGAAGGAAGTTGGAACCGGATCTTTATCGACTACTACTCTAACTTTTACCTCTCGCTCTGGAGGACTAATGGTCATGAAGACTCTCCTCTCGATAAGACAAGGAACGAGAACTGAATACTGTATCTGACACTCCCCACGCTTAATTAGGCGGGGGATTCTCGGTTCCCCGAAACAGCTTGCACTTCGCTCTTTCCAGAGTTACACGCAGGTCGATCGTCTCCCCAAGCATTTTGCTTCTTTGTAAAGAAGCCAGTTCCCCAGTGTCGCTAACAATGTCCCTGGGTACTGCCAACTCTTCTCGCCAGAGCTGCCGATCGCCTCCTGGATTTAGGTTTGATGCGGCTGCTCCTTTTGAGGGAGTTTTATGAATTATAAGCCTGCTAGAGAAGTATTAATCGCTTGTTAACAATACTTAAAAAAGCCTCAATTCTTGATGCAATTACCCCCTTTAATTTCCACAGTCCCTCAAAAAAGTCAAGGGGTATTGCCATTAAGTTTACAAAACTCAAAGATAAAGCAATTGAGGAATACTCATTTATAGAGAGATGTTTAAGAAAATGGCTGGGGCAGTTATTAGTGGGATCGGATTGGTTGCCGGCACAGCCTGAATCCGCGACACAGGGGGGCCCCCAATTGCCGATCGGCAATTCGGCAATACTAAATTCAGTTTTGGGCTATAGTTCCCTATGAGAAGGCTTCTAGGAGTATAGTTGCGTGATTGGCATCAATTGGCAGAGAACGGTTGCAGGCAGGCTGCTGGCATTGTTTGCAGCAGCAGTATTGATTTTGGGTGTAGCAAGTTGTGGCGCGGGCCATCCCTCCATGCCCAAATCAGGAAACAAGAGCGGCTCAGCTACCGCCGAGGTAAACAGAATCTCAGAGGTTTCTCCCCCAGAAGCCATTCAACAACTGCGTCAGGCTCTAGAAATTTACCAGCCTCAAATAAGTATTTTGAATCCAAAACCTGACGAAGTGCTTCAGGATATAAATGTGTCTGTTAAGTTCCAAGTCAAGGACTTCCCCATTTTCAAAGAGGCCAACTTGGGTTTGGGGCCCCACCTGCAAGTTTTATTAGACAACCAACCTTATGCAGCAGTTTACGACATCAACCAAACTTTAACGCTCTTTGACTTAAAACCCGGAACCCATACGCTGCGGGTGTTCGCAGCTCGCCCTTGGGAAGAAAGCTTTAAAAACGAAGGTGCTTTTGCCCAAACCACCTTTCACATTTTTACCAAAACAGAGGACAACAATCCCGATCTCACATTGCCCCTATTAACGTACAACAGCCCGCAAGGCAGCTACGGGGCAGAACCCATCCTGCTCGATTTTTACTTGACAAATGCGCCTTTGCACCAAGTGGCTCAAGAAAATTCCCAAGATGACATACTCGATTGGAAAATTCGAGCCACAGTGAACGGGGAAAGTTTCGCGATCGACCAGTTGCAACCTATATATCTTAAAGGATTCAAACCCGGGAAAAACTGGGTGCAGCTAGAATTAATCGACGAACAGGGAAATACCGTCAAAAACGCCTTTAATAATACAGTCAGACTGATAGATTACCAACCCCAGGGGCAAGATACTTTTTCTAAATTAGTGCGGGGCGAGATCACAGTAGCAGAAACTCGCGGTATAGTCGATCGTACCTACCAAGTACCAACCCCAACACCCGAACCAACACCCGAACCAACACCCGAACCGACACCCGAACCAACACCCGAACCGACACCGACACCTGCATTAGAAAAAACACCAGTAGCCGAACCCTCACCAGCGGTTCCAGAAACCCCAGCTACCGAGCCGAGCTTAGAGCCAAAAGTTGCTCCCGTTCAAACAATAGAACCGACACCAACAGCAACCCCCCAACTCGAAGCACCAAAACTTGTAGAACCAGTTCAAGTCATAGAACCGACACCGACACCGACAGCAACCCCACAGCTAGAAACCCCCAAAGTTGTGGAACCACTTCAAGTCATAGAACCAAAACCAACAGCAACCCCAGAGTTAGAAACCCCCAAAGTTGTTGTACCCGTTAAAATAATAGAGCCAAAACCAACACCATCTCCCGAAACACAAAAACAAGAATACAAAGGATACTACAATCGGTTCCGCAACTTTTTGAATCAAGTTACCGAACCTACCGATCCTTCAGTACAGACAGCCCTGCCAGAAATAACAGACAAAGCTCCTGTGCCTAAATTAGTCGCTCCTGCCATACCAGAAGCATCTCCCAATCTAATAGCACCAGCGCCGTCAGTTATCGATCCCCAAAGCGCCGAATTAGAAGTTCCAGAAACAACAGTTTCCAAACCATAAAACATACCCAAATCCGAAGAAAAAGTCGAATTTGAAACCTAAAAAATATTTCAGAATTCATCTGCGTGCATCAGCGTAAATCCGCCTACATCTGCGGTAAAAAAAACTCAGGGAAATCGAACATGACCTATCTCGAAACAGCAGCCAAATTTTATAGCGACGTTGCCGAAACTCCCCAAATTGGACTGTGCTGCGTCCAAAGCAGTCCCTTGCAACTCCCAGGATTAAAAATTCCCGAACAAATGCAAGAAATGAACTACGGCTGCGGCACCACCGTTCACGCCGCCGAACTTGTCGGAAATCCAGTCGTGCTTTATGTCGGCGTCGGCGGCGGATTGGAAGCACTGCAATTTGCTTATTTTTCTAGGCACAATGGATCGGTTATTGCCGTCGATCCGGTTGCAGCAATGCGAGAAGCGGCTGCACGCAACTTGCAAATTGCCGCCCACGAAAATGATTGGTTTGACGAGAGTTTTGTGGAAATTATAGAAGGCGATGCTTTTGCGTTGCCGGTACCGGATGCTTCTGTTGATGTTGTCGCACAAAATTGCTTGTTTAATATCTTTGAACCTGCGGATTTAGCTAAGGCATTAAAAGAGACCTATCGGGTGTTGAAGCCAGGGGGCAGGTTGTTGATGAGCGATCCGATCGCAACTCGCGCAATTCCGCAGCATTTGAAAGACGATCAGCGCTTGCGGGCTTTGTGTTTGTCGGGTGCTCTGACATACGCAGAATACGTTCAACACCTTGTAGACGTGGGCTTTGGGCAAGTGGAAGTCCGGGCGCGCCGTCCTTACAGGCTGCTGGACAAACACAATTACAAATTGGATGCGGATCTGTTGTTAGAAAGCCTCGATACAGTGTCCTTTAAAGTGGACATCCCCCCGGATGGCGCTTGCATTTTCACGGGCAAGACGGCGATTTATGCGGGGTCTGAAGAGCTGTTTGATGACGGAGCAGGTCACGTTTTGCAGCGAGGAGTTCCGGCGGCGGTGTGCGATAAAACGGCTGGGAAGTTGGGGGGATTGATGCCGGATAAGGTGTTGATTACTGATTCGACTTGGCACTATAACGGCGGCGGTTGCTGTTAGGAGAAAAAACGGCGGTTTAAACTGCCGTTTTCACAAAGAAAGGAAAAACTGCGGTTTTAACCGCAGTTTTCACCAACAAAGTCCACTCGCAGCGGACTAAATCGTGCCAATTTAAAAAGGTCTTGTTACAAACAAGAGTGTTGGGTCAGAATTTAGCTTCGCTATATTTCAATACCGTTTACTTAAGAGCGCCCTGGGGTAAAATCCTATGAAAAATAGATACGGAGATTGCTTCGTTCCTCGCAATGACAATCTTAAGTAAACCGTATTGCGCTATATTTGACGATCAGACTTTTTCAACAGGAAACTGAATTTCAGTTACATAAGATTCATTATCCTGTTCCTGCCCTCCTTGGATGTAAACCTCTCGATTTGCCCCAACAATCCGATAACCGTTGTTCTCTATCCAAGTGAGCAAATAGTTGTAAGATTGGGTAATTGTATTGTAACTCCCGTGATGAATAGCGCAGGCAGCCCGATCGCAACCTGGTAATTCGTACACTTTAATGCGATCGCCTTCTGGCAGCAACTTGTCAACAGATACAATCGCTTCCGCATCTACATCGCTTTCTTTGTATCCAGCATCGTGCCAAATAGCAAGACAATAGTCTCCCAGTTTGACTTCGTTTCGGTGCAGATAATCGTACAATTCGTTAAACAGCGATCCAACTGCTGCATACTTGGGTAAAGTTTCCCGAATCGAAGCAACGGTTATGGGTTGAATGGTTTTCAAAATTACTTCGTAATCTGGCATATCGTCCTCCTGTTCAATTTGTCTTAAACGAGCTTCTACTCTTGCCAATCGTGCGGTTTCTCCCTGAATGTGTTGCTGGAGTTCAGCTTGTTTCAGGCGCAACATTCCGCGAATTTGCACAGGCGAAATTTTGTCGTCTAGCAATGGCAGAATTTGTTCTAGAGAAAATCCCAAATCCTTAAACGCTAAAATGCGATTTAGTCTTGGCAACTGGCTGGCTGAGTAGTAGCGGTATGCGGTATCATAGTCTACTACAGTTGGCTTGAGCAGTCCCATGCGATCGTAGAGTCGCAGTGCTTTGATTGACACTTGACTCAACTTGGAAAAGTCGCCTATTTTTAGCATTTTGGGTGCTCTAAACCTCTGACTTTTCTAGTAAACACTCTCCTCTAGGGGCAGAGTCAAGGATTTTTGATTAAATTTTTATATTTTAGGTAAAGAGGGATTTTTTGAGTATTTATATAGATAACAATATTACTGCGATCGCGTATTATTGCCATTACACGGGGAACCGCAGAATGTCAATCTGTGGGTTAATGCGATCGTAAGTGCGATCGATCAGCATAAAATTAACGGAGTATTGGTGATGCTGGAAAAGTATTCTATGCGACAAAATAAACACTGAATCTCTCTCCCCATCTTGTGCGACAGCCATCTAGCCTGTGCCGAAAAGCCCAGATTTAACCAGCTTTTCCCCATCCTCCCAAACTTCTCGCTAAATTAAAGAAGTGTAAAACTTACTCAGCCCGCACCAAGGAGATATCCATGCCTCGCGTCAGAGCACCAGAATTCCCCGTAAAGTACCCCTGGTTGAACACCGAAAAACCTTTATCCATTGCATCCTTAAAAGGGCGCGTCGTCATCCTCGACTTCTGGACTTACTGCTGCATCAACTGCTTGCACGTCCTCCCAGACTTAAAATACCTGGAACAAAAATATAAGGATTCCCTGACGATAATCGGGGTTCACTCGGCTAAATTTGAAAACGAAAAAGATGTAGAAAACATCCGCCAAGCTATCCTCCGCTACGATATCGAACATCCCGTAATCGTAGACAGCGGTATGAAAGTTTGGCAAAGCTACGCGGTTCGCGCTTGGCCGACTTTAATGGTGATCGATCCAGAAAGTTATGTCGTCGGCTTTGTTTCGGGCGAAGGCAATAGAGAAGCACTAGATCAGTTAGTTGGCAAGTTAATTGCTGAATACAAAGATAAAAATGCGATCGCCTTTCAAGAACTTCGCTTCAGTTTAGAAAAACAGCGCAAACCTGTATCAACTCCCCTGGCTTTTCCTGGTAAAGTGCTGGGATTTGCGATCGCGCCAACGGAGGCAAAACAGCTTCACCAACATGAGGCGCTGTTGGGCGAAATGACTGAGGACAGTCAATCTGTAGATGAAACTGTACTGCCCGGGCCTGCTAATTCAGTTATCCAAAACTTGGTCGGTTCTTGCTTGTTTATTGCCGATTCGGGACACAATCGAATTGTTGTCAGCAGTACCGAGGGTGAGATACTGCACGTCATTGGTACTGGGAAACCGGGTTTGACTGATGGCAACTTTGAAGAAGCTGAGTTTTTTGCACCTCAAGGTATGGCTTTTGATGCAGAAACTCAAATTCTCTATGTTGCTGACACGGAAAATCACGCTATCAGAACGATCGACTTTACGACTCAAAGGGTGCAAACTGTTGCTGGTACTGGCGAACAAAGTCACGAAATTGCTCCCCGCAGCGGCAAGGCTTTAGAGACGCCATTGAATTCGCCTTGGGATTTAGAAAGAGTTGGCGATCGACTTTTTATCGCCATGGCGGGTTCGCACCAAATTTGGGAGATGCAGTTAGATACTGGTACGATCGCCACTTACGCAGGTATTGGTCGAGAATCCTGTGTTGACGGTAGTCTGGCGGAATCTGCTTTTTCTCAGCCCAGCGGCCTGTCTACGGATCGATCGGAGTTGTTTGTCGCTGACAGCGAAATTAGTTCGATCCGCGCCGTCGGTATCGATGAAGACCCGAAGGTACGCACTGTCTGCGGTAGCGGTGAATTGTTTGGTTTTGGGGATAAAGATGGTCGCGGTGAGGAGGTGAGGTTGCAGCACTGTTTGGGTGTTGAATACGCTCAAAATTACCTCTGGGTTGCTGATACTTACAATCACAAAATTAAGCGAATCGACCACCGGGGCGGTACTTGCATGACGATGATTGGAGATGGTAAAGCTGGTTTGGTAGATGCTAAAGGTCTCAAAGCTCGATTTTTTGAACCTTCAGGCTTGAGCGCTATCGGGTCTCATTTGTTTGTTGCTGATACGAACAATCACGTGATTCGGCGAATTGAGTTGGATACTTTGGAGGTCACAACTTTGGATTTTCACAGTTTGTGTGCGCCGGATGTTTGTCTCCCTGATTGATCCGAAATGTTGATAATAGACCTCTTGCAAAAAAAATCACGGAGTTACAATTAAAGGTTTTGAGTTTTAGACCTGAGAGCTAACTCATAATTGTAAAGTGCTGATCTAACCTGCAATCTGCTCCACTTAAGCCAAACCCTTCATTATAGCATAAAATTATTTTGCAAGAGGTCTAATTATTTCAACAACTCAGAAACAGTTTTAAATTGATAACCTTTTGATTGCAAAGACTTGACAATTATCTCAGTTGCTAATACGGTTTTCGAGCGATCGCCTCCGCCGTCGTGCATCACCACAATCGAACCCGATCGCACATTGTTAATCACCTGATTTGCGATATCCTCTACCGTGTGAGTTTTCTCATAATCTTGAGAATCCACATCCCACATAATCAGTTTTTTGTGCATTTGGGCAAGTAAATAAGATAAAACTACAAATCTCCGTCCCCAAGGTGGCCGAAAACTAATACTATTTTGCTTAACGCCCAATTCCTGCAAAAGTTTGTCCGTTTTTTCAATCTCAGACAGCAAATATTCCCGGGGTTTAAACATCATATCCTTATGAGAGTAGGAATGGTTTGCCAACTCATCGCCCCTCGCCACAATCATTTTGACGATTTCGGGATGTTTCTCTATATTGCGGCCGATTTCATAAAAAGTTGCTTTAACTCGATAGCGGTCTAAGATATCTAAAAGTTGATTTGTATAGGGAGGATAGGGGCCGTCGTCGTAGGTAAGCGCCACCACTTTCTCTTGAGTATCGGCGCGGTTGATGCCAAAATAATTGTGGAATTTAGTAACGTTAATCAGTAGCGATGCTGCAAAAAATAACGCTATTGTCAAAAGCAGAAACTTTTGTAAATTTTTACCTATTCGCATAACTGCACGCACTCGATTGGGAAGAAAAGTGAATGGATCGGGACTTACGCATCAAAACCTTCATAAACCGGGTTTTTGCCGTTGTTGCCGGCTGTAACGCCTCTTCGGGTGAAAAAACAGGTTTCCGAGCGGCCGTGCGTAAGTCATATTGATGTCAGATTATAGCACGATCGAGGGCAGATTATTCTTAACATTATATAAAAAAGTATTATCTTCGCAGTGAGGATTGTCTGCTGATATTTTATAATTGTTCAAACAGAGATTGCAGGTAGATTTGAGATTTTTTGCTTAATTCTCCTGAATTTTCTGCCCTAGATCTACCGGGTGCAGCGACCTGTGCAAGGCAAATACGTGTGTAGGGGCGAAGCATGACCGCAGAAAATATGGGATTATAACTAATAACTTATATGCGGTCATGCTTCGCCCTCTTCAAAAACCAGATGCACCCGATCTATCCCTTCTACCCAACGTTCGTCAAATACCAATTCATAAATACGGTTATTCACTTGGAGATAACCCTCTCGCTTGACTACTAAACCCGACATCAGCAATTCCGTTTCTACTGGACTATCAACAGCCACAACCTGTCTTTGATGTAAAATTTTTCGGTAAAGTTTTAGCAGTTCAACAGCACGCTGTTTATCTTGCAATAGACGATCGCGAATTGTCTTCAAATGCTCTGGTTGATCTTGCGATTCCCAATTTTCTATGATGTGCGATCGCACCAACTCCTCCACATAAGTTGCTTCATTGTTAGTGGGAATAGGAGAGTCAGAAGTGCAAATCAGTTTGCAGACTTTTTGGGTGAGAAAAGGCTGTCCGGCTGTCCAGGCGATTACTTCTGTAAGTAGCGTTTGCGGATTTGTCACTCGTTTCGTTAATCCTTGCAGTAAGGGTTGAGCTTCATGCGCTTGAAAACCTTTGAGTTGAATTGCTTGACCCACATTAAAGGGAGTAGATTTTCTATCTTGAATTAATTGAGAAGGAGTAGCCACGCCTAACAAGACAAAATTCAGACGCTGATAGTCAGAACTATCAGCACGTTTGTTATAGAAAGTTCGGATGAGGCTAAAAAATACACTGTTGTCAAACTGAAGATCGAGGACGCTATCTATCTCATCTATGAAAATAATAATTCTTTCAGAAATATTGGCTAACAATACTTCATTGATAAATTCTGACAAACGTTGGACGGGCGATAATAATTCGCGTTCGCGCCACCAAGTACGGATATTGACTTTATTTAACAGATGCAAACCACTAACTAAAAGGTAGGCAAAGCCTGCGTACCACTGATCTAAAGTGCTCTGAGGACTGCTAATTACAGAAATATCGATCGCGGTACAAGCAAAGCCTTCTGCTTGCAGCTTTTTCATAATTTGTACTCGCAAGCTGGATTTGCCCATTTGTCGGACATTCAGGATGTAACAAAGCTGGCCCAACTTTAAAGCTTTGTATAGGTGTCTGTCGGCCGATCGCACTACATATGTAGGTGCATCCATTGGCAAACTGCCGCCAACTTGGTAATCGAAATTAGGCGGTTCTTCCGCACTCCTCAGCAGCGCATTTTCTATTACTAATTCGGCTTGAGTTGCTTTGAGAATTTCTAGGGTGTGCGACAATTCTTGGGTGCGTTCTTCTACTTTTTTCTCCAAAGTTTGGTTGTAATCTTCTAATTGTTCGTAAAGATTTGCATTTTCAATGGAGATGGCGGCTTGAGAAGCAATGATTTTTAAAGTTTCGACTCGTTGGGGGGTAAATGCGCCGATCGCCAGATTATTTTCTAAGTATAAAATGGCAGTTAGTTTGCCTCGATCGAGCAGGGGAATGCAGAGGATTGATTTGGGTTTAGTGGCGGTTATGTAAGTATCGCGGGTAAATTGTCCTTCGGCGGCAGCATTATTTAATACTACATTTTCGCGGCTGCGAGCGACGTAGTTAACTATGGCGGTTGATAGCAGGGGAATTCCGGTTGCGGGTTCGACGGCATCTACCGGAATGGATTGCAGAATTGTGCGATCGCCCTCTACTGCTGCTGCTGCTTCTATAACCCAATTCCCGCCTCGATCCAGGATGAGAAAACCTGTTTGGGCACCTGCATTTGCGATCGCAGTTTGCATCACCTGGTTTAACAATTGTTTGAGGACGATTTCGCCGGAGATAGCTTGGGATGCTTTCAATATGGCGGCAAAATCCAGCACTTCGCCCGATTTGTTACCTGTTGTAACCCGATCTTGCTGATTGTCTCGGGCATCTGTTCGAGTTGAATCGATCGACTGGAGTGCTAAAAACTGCGGGTATCGCGCTTCCAAATCTTTTACCTTAGCCATAGCCCCCCAGCGCTGATAGGCGTAGTGGGCATCTTGCAAGTAGTGACGGGCAATATGATTTTGATTTCTGGCTAAATAAAACCTGCCAGCCAATTCGTAGGCGAGGGCTTCTTCGTTGAGATATTCGTTTTCGCGGGCTAGGATGATGGCTTTGTCGTAATATTCTCTGGCATCTTTATCGTTGCCTAATACGCGCGCGAGTTCCGCTTCGACTAGATAAAATTTGTGCAGGTAATTCATGGGGGCCTGCTTTGCCCATGTGTCCATTTTTTCTTGTTTGGCAGCAACCTTTGTCAGGATTTCTTCTCTTTCCGTCTCTGAGGAATTAGGATAAAGCGCCAGTCGCGCTAACATATCATACAAACAGACAGCAGGGAGAATAAACGAGGAACCTGCATTAGCTGAGTATTCTTCAAAGCTGTCTGCATTCTCAACAGCTTGCTGAAATTCCTCGAAAATATAACAGAGGATAACTTTATGTGAATAAGCGTGCATGAGTGCAGTTCGATCGCCACCTGATAGATGAAATGGTATCATCTTTTCTTCATCGTATACTTCACCAATCAAACGGCACGGATTGTCTGCTTGTCCCATCAAGTTCAGGATTGCCTGCATATAGATTTGAGTCCAATGAAGGTACGCTTCCTGCTGAGTTTGATAAGTAACTTCAAGAACTTTCGCCATCTCTTTCTTGGCATCGCTCAACTCTGCACCGCTGAGGTACAAAGAATAGGCATAGAGACTTCTAGCACTAGCAGCATATTCAAGATCTCCAGTTTCTATCCCACTGTGATAAGCTTCCATGCAAAAAGAAGATGTATCTCTGAGAGGTTCACGCCAATGCCTGATATAGCCCTGATACACCACAGAAATTCTTGCTTTAAATATTCTATCTTTGAATCGTTCTAGTAACTGCAAAGCAAGTTGACCGAACTGATAGCCAGCGTCAAACTCTCCCGAGCAGCAGAGGAGCATTCCGTAACCTACATATGGAAAAGCAGAGCCAGCAGAATTACCGTGCTGAATCGATAAATTCACCTGCCGACACCAATTTAGCAAGCTCAGTTGATTGATTGCTATGAACGCAGGACCAAATAAATAGTTCATAATCCGCATAGCTGCTACTTTATACGGAGCGGTCATTTGCGGTAAGTCGATTAGTTCCTGGATTTGCCTGCCTGCTAAGTCAGATTTTATCTGCTCCATCTCTCGTGTCAGATCGGATTGGTTCGGTTGTTTCGGTAATTCTACTCCAAGTAATTTCAGAACCTCTAGCCCAATGTCGATCGCCTCTAAAAATTTAATTTGGGCGCAATAAGCTTGCATCTTGACTTCATAGACTTTTACTTTGTCTAACAGGGTTTTGGCTTTTTGCAAAACTACCTCAGCTAAGCGCTCCATTTCATCGTAGTTGGCAATTGTATAAGCTACTTCTGCTGTTTCCAAATACAAATCTAAGGTAAGGTTGTACTGCTGCGACCAACTCTTTTTATTTAACAAAATTAAGCCTGTCTGAAGGTAATTGAAAGCTGCTTGGCTGGCCGTTGAAGATTTGGCTTTTTTACCTGCCTGTAAATTAAATCTAGCTAACTGGTATCGCTCTGTTTGTCGAGCTATTAGGGCGCGGCCTTTGTTCAACTGATTGACAATCTCAAATAGCTTCTGTGCCAATGCTTCAGATGGTGAATTTTGGAGTAACAACCTGCCCGCACGCAGGTGTACTGACTGTCTGTCTGCTTCGGAAATGAGAGAGTAAACTGCTTGTTGAATGCGATCGTGGGCAAATTTGTATTCTGCAACTAACCCCTCGGACAAACCTGCTACCTCAAATTCCGCCAACTGATAGGCACGGCTGAGGGGCAGGATGAGGTCTGATTGCAGTGCCGATCGTAAATCTGTTGCTGTTGCTTGGAGAGATTTTTCATAGATAATTGCCAGCGTTTGCAAATCAAACTGATTCCCCACGCAAGCTGCTAATTTTAATACTGCTTGAGTGGCTGTCGGGAGTTTTTGGACATTTTTTACAGTCAGATCTAAAACGTTATCTGTCAGGGATTGCGCTTTGATTTGTTTTAAGTCCCACTGCCATTTCTGAGCTTGGTAGTTAAAATGCAACCATGCTTCAGAATGCAGGAATTTTAAGAATTCATTGATAAAAAACGGATTGCCACCAGTTTTTTGCAGGAGCAATTTGGCAAGCGGTTTAGCATTTTTTGAGTCTGCAAACAGCGTATCGATTAAAAGTTGCGTAATATCGGTCAAGGATAAAGGTGCCAGCAATATTTTATTAACTGTTGTTACTTTGGCTTTGGCAATTTTTTCCAAAATTTGAGTGAGTGGATGCGCCTCAGTTACTTCATTATCGCGATATGCGCCCATGAGAAATAGATATTTATTTTCTGCTAGTGTCATCAGCAGTTGAATTAATTCCAGCGATGCTAGATCTGCCCACTGCAAGTCATCTAAGAAAATTACTAGCGGATGTTCGGGCTGAGTGAATATATTAATAAATTTTTGAAAAACCAGATTAAAGCGCTTCCTCTGTTCTGCTGGTGGCAATTCTGGTAGGGGTGGTTGCGAACCAATAATGAGTTCTACTTCAGGAATAACTTCCACGATTGCCCCGCCAATTTCCCCTAATGACCCTTGTAACTTCTCCCGCCACTGGCTAATTTGCGCGTCACTTTCTGTGAGTAACTGCCGTACTAATGAACGAAATGCTTGAATTAAGGATGCGTAGGGAGTATCTCGTTGAAACTGGTCAAACTTACCAGCAATAAAATAGCCGTGTTGGCGAGTCAGCGGCTTATAGATTTCCTGGATTAATACTGTTTTTCCAATCCCGGAATATCCCGAAACCAGCATCATTTCCCTGGCTCCTTCGCTGACTCGATCGAAGGCGGCTAATAGGGCAGAAATTTCCCGCTCTCGCCCGTACAGTTTTTGCGAAATTTGAAATCGATCCGAAATATTGTGCCGCTCGATCGGGAAAGGGTCGATTTGCTCTTTAGTCTGCCACTGCCTGAGACATTCTTGTAAATCTGCCTCGATATTATATGCTGACAAGTAGCGTTCCTCAGCATTTTTTGCCATTAATTTCAACACGATGGTCGAAATAATTGGTGGAACTTCTGGTTGGAGTTCGTGTGGTGGGAGAGGTTGTTTGGCAATATGACAGTGCACTAATTCCAAAACATCATTTGTAGGGAAGGGTAACTGTCCCGTTAGTAATTCATAAAAGGTTATCCCCAGCGAGTAAAAATCAGTGCGGTAATCGATCGATCGATTCATGCGACCTGTTTGTTCTGGCGAGATATAAGCCAGCGTTCCTTCTAACACGTTCGGGTTGCGAAAGGTTGGATTTTCTCGCGACAGGGTTGTTGAAATTCCAAAATCAATTAGCTTCAGCTTGCCTGTTTCCCGCTCGAAAATAATATTTGAAGGGTTAATATCCTTGTGAACGATATGCTGCTGGTGAACCTGACCGAGAATGCCAACAATCTCAATTGCCAGGTGGAGAAATTCAGCAATTGTAAATTGCTGCTTAGCTATCGTCCTATTCAGGGATTCGCCGCCGAAATCTTCTAACGCAATTACCCACTGATTGTCTAGGTGTTGCAAGCTGTAAACATCGATTACTCCCGGTAAGTTAATGTTTTGGGTTACTTCATACTCTCGCTTGAACCCGGCAATTTGTTCCGGTGAAGGATAGGCTTGTTTGAGCATTTTGAGGATAACAGGCCGATTGTCTGCTTGCCGGTATCCCCGATAGACTAGCGAGTTACTGCTCTCGTGCAGTTTTTCAGTAATTTGGTAAACATTCTGCATAAGTTAGGTGTTTGTATGTTTTTATGATAAAAAAACCGCAACAAGTGCGGTTTGAGTTTGTGAAATATCAATCCACTTTTCCAATTGTAGAAAATTACAGCACTTTTCATGTAAGTGATGCACGCAGAGAACGCAGGTAGGGACACGGCACTGCCGTGTCCTTGCGAGGATTGTTCGATAGACGGGCCTACATCATCAACCTGCAATCTGCTGTATGAGCGATTTGACCTCAAGATCGCATTTTAGTTCAAGTCCGAGTTAGAGTCGGGTTCGGGGTCTTGCGATGGAGAAGGAGGAAAGGGATCTGGATCTGGCAAGGGATCTGGTCCGGGATCGAAAGCAGTAATGGCAAGCGGAACTCGTTCCCCTGCAAAGAGTGCGGTGATTTTAGCGTTTTCACCGCTCATTATTGCGGTTTTTTCTGCTTCAGGTAAACCCACCCCGTCCGTGAAGGAACTGGGGTTATCCATGAAAGCACTTTGTTTCTTGGTGTCAAGCGCTAAATCAGTTAATAAATCCAATAGGTTACTCATGGGATGTTCTCCTAATCTTAGATAGTGAAAAACGAAACTTAAATTGTAGGTTGGGTTGAGGAACGAAACCCAACATTTTTCGTGAATTTGTTGGTTTTGCTACGCTTAACCCAACATACAAACTAGATCCCCCTAAATCCCCCTGATTGTTGGGGGACTTTGAGTTACTTCTAGTCCCCCCATTTGGGCAGGGCGGTTTCCTTAAGGTTGAATCCTATGCCATCGTTCAACTCTTTAACTATGCTTTTTCTGTCTGCATCTGAGAACACTGGAGTTTGGTAAAGCCTTTCTATAAAGACGTAAGGAGCGATAGTCAATGCCAGCTCTCGATAAGGCCTTGCCGTACCGATATTACTGTCTTTTCCGAGAATGTGGCTTAATTCACTAAGTAAGAACAGAACGTAGGTACACATCTGGATCTGTGCAACGTTTTTCCACAGCCATAATTGCGAATTTTCTCTCACACCTGATTTCTGGTTGTTTATCACATCTTCCAAAATCAGCTTTTTTAATTTATGTCCCTCCTCGGCTTGGTTATATATCGATTGCAACTTCTCGATTGTAACTGACGGTTCCGGAACGTTCATTTGATTCCGCAACACCTTTTTACAGATTTGCCAAAAATCCTCCTCTAGATCTTCAAAAAATCGATCCAATTTTCTTTGAAGTTTTTCAATCTCATCTGGTGTTAATGCCTGCCCATCCTGTTTTTCCTGCTTTTGTTTTGTGTCAACTATGGTGAGAATTAGCTTAGCTATTAAATCACCAGGACGCAGAATCAAAGCTTGTTGGAGAAAAGCAATCGCCCTCAGGTAACATTTTTGTTTCTCATGTGGGTCTTCTGTTTGCTTGGTCAAATAAAAAAACAGAAATGCGTGTTCGTAAAGATTTACCCTGCTGCTTTCTAAGAAGGGAACGGGAAAAGAAGAGTTTTGCAGAATCTCAAAATTCGGAGCTACTACAGTCTCAACTTCCAAATCGCAGAATGAATCTTTGTATTCTTGAGCCAACCTGTAAACGGTCGATCGCATCCCCCACGCCCAAGCATATGTAGGCATAAGTTCGAGCGCTCTGTTAAGGTATTGTAGGGCCGTGTCTTTGTTTTGTTGTATGACATCCAGTCCTGACAATTTTCCTTGACTTAATGCCGGAGTTACCAACTCATTAAGTAATTGAATGATACCGCTCGTTATATTCAGCCGATAAGTTGCTCCCAAGTGAGCTAATGCCCACTCGTAGGTGCTATCTGCTGGTTCTTTACCATCAAGCGCTTTTTGAAAATGTTCGATCGCCGAGTCAATGTATTTCTTTCGCCTGTTCTCTGCAAGTGCCCAGAGACGATAGGTTTCACCTAGCTGTGCGTGAGCCCAGAAATAATTCTTGCTCTTGCCGATCGCCTTCTTTAAGCACTCTTCTGCTTTCCCATAATCCATCAACTGGCAGTAAGTTGCTCCTAGATGAGCATTAACCCAAGCATCGTTTGGAGCTTTTTCTAGGAGTTGTTTAAAAATCTCGATCGCCTCGTCATAAGCCCCTGACAACCGAAAAGTTTCTCCTCTTTGAGCATTCGCCCGAGCTCGTTCGTTCATCTGCATAAAATCCTCCTGAAATGTTACTTACTGAACTAAATAAGGGGTTATTCGTGGGAGAGGGCGGGTTTATTTAACCTGTTCGCTACGTTTAAATTCCTTGGCGAACCAGCCCTTACAGGTTATCGACTTTGCTGCAAAATTTCGGTTTTTGCAAACACTTAACTTGCGAGCAATGCCAGAGTTTTCGGGTGATCCCGCCACTCCAACCAAGCCGGATCGTGGCCGACTAACTCAATGGCTTCATCATTAATCGGAATAGCTTCCTGCAAATACTGCCATGCTGGTTCGCAGTTACCTTCCAAAATTTCTAAGCCACAGAGTCGGTACAGAATATCTCCCCGATCGCCAGTTTCCCATTGAGCAAGCAAAGCCGTTCGCGTTCGATCGATTTCGCTTTTTGCCGCCTCCAATCCCTGCCAGCGCGCCTTAGATATTGCGATACAGTACAAAGCTGTAGTATCGTCAGCAACCTCTAGCAACCTTTGTTCGCAACAGGCGATCGCCTCAGAATATTGGCCGTCATAGCAAAAGATTAATCCTTTCTCAATCAGCCAATTTTTCCCACCAAAAATGGTTTTGTCAAAGGCGACTGTTCGATCGAAATCAATCAGCGATTGCTTGTAGCACTTCATCAATTCATAGATGCGGCAGCGATAAGCCAGCGCCCAAACGTAATCCGATTGATGCTCGATCGCCCGATCCAGATCGGTCAGTGCCTTTGTGTAGTATGCTTCTCCCAGAAAGCGGTAAGTTACGCCTCGATGCGCGATCGCCCAATTATAATCTGGGTTCAGTTCGATGGCGCGGTTGAAATCTGCTAGAGCCTCCTCATAGCGTTTCATCAGATAATAAGTTTCACCTCGGTGCGCGATCGCCCAAGCACTGTCAGCCTGCAACTCGATCGATCGATTAAAATCCTCTAGCGCTGCTGCAAAATGTCCTGCCAGTCGGCGATTTTCACCGCGGTGAGCCCAAGCCTTAGCATCCTCAGGGTTTTGTTCGAGCGATGGGTTGATGTCATCTAAAGTTTCGCGATCGTTAGAGCGTGTGGGAGCCATATTTCTCTCCATTACATAAGTTTTTTGACATGGTTTTTTGTCTATATTTTCATAACAATAAGTTATGAAAATAACTTATCACATTTTTTTGATTCTCGCGCACAGTTAATAAAAATAAATTTTTTCCTGCCCGAGCGAGAGAGCGCACAAAAATGTATTCTTTGTTAGTTTATTGTTAGTTTATTGGCAAATTAAGCACTACCAACTTCATAAAATGTTGCTACAAATATGAGCGATCGAATAAACCTTCATCGATCAAACACATCTACTAACTGTAGCAATATTTTCTGATAGCTGAGAACTATCAACTATCAGGGCAGGCACGGGGGCCCCCCCTCCGCTTCGCTTCGCCCCTACCAAATGTCAACTGTCAACTGTCAACTGTCAACCCCAACCGTGCCATCATTTCACTGTTTACAGGTGCTGGCGCTTGAGGCGGAACGTAAAGTGTCGAAACTAAAGTAACGCGAATTCCTGCCAGTTTAGACAGAGGAATATGCTGGATAACTGGCTCGCAAACCGGATAATAAACTGCTGCTTCGTAAACAATTATTTCGTGTTCAGAACCATAGTATGTTTCTAACACTTCAGCTAACACCGTTAGGCCGCGCAGTTGGCTTTCTTCCCGATAAAAACCCAGATTGCCGATCGTCGCAATCTGCCACAAAATTAAAGCACTGGTTGGGTCAAATTTACGCTGCCGAATCAGAAAGTCAGTGGCTTCAAAACTTTGACATCCGTTGCGCCCTGGGTCAAGACCCAAGTCAGCAAACAAGCAATCTTCCGCTGAAATTCCCGGTAACATTTGCGCCCTAAAACCTTCACGACGCGCCTGTTTAATCGCTGCATGGGTGGGGTCAGCAAAAACGCCCGGATGACCGTAAAAAACAGCACACACATTCAATCCCTGACGAACTTCAGCCAAAATGCGATCGACCATCTCCCGATATGTCTCTCTGCGCCGCTGATTGTCGGTATTGTAAGGCAGGGCTTGGGCCGTGGCGTTGAGTGTATGCAGCCATTTTCCAGTAATCGGGTCAGCTACAGCGAACAAAACCTTGTCGGCTTGCTCGATCGACGCCTTTGCAGCTAAGGTCAGATGACCAACCAATTGAATCCCGGTACCAACAACAGTTAAAGAACCCGTTTTCAAACGCAACCTCCTCCAATGCTACTGAATCGATAGCCAAAATACTCCCAATACAACTGGCAACTCACCGCCGCCAGATTGCCTTGTAAATTTACCAACCCCATACCTTCCAACTTAGAGGCCTCCACTAAACCCAACTCTACAGGTATACTGCTTTTCACCACTCGCACAAAGGCTGCTAGCAATTCAGGCTCCTGTTGTAGGTTCCACAATTCTCGTTGTAAGCGATCGCTATAAATTCCCGCTGCAATACCAGAGGTTTGCAGCACTTGCTCGGGAGTCACATCTCCGAGCCCAATATGATAAAGAGCTAATCGTATTAAATAGGGATTTCCGTTTACCAAAGCCACCAGTTGTTTAGCATTTTCAGCAGACAAATCCAGTCCTTGCCGTTTGGCTAAATTCTGTACTTGCTCGCTATTGAATGGTGGCAGTCCGATCGGTAGCCCGACATTAAACGGCGATCTATTCGCACTCAGCGGAATATATATCTCAGCCGAGTGCACTACGACTAACCGCAGTTTTCGCCAAATTTCCCGATTCTTTGCTTCCTCGTGCCAACTTCGCAAAAGCCCGAAAAAGTCGCTCGCCAGGTGGGAATAGGGAAACAAGCGATCGATATCGTCTAAAGCTAAAACTATAGGCTTATCTGTTGCAGCCAGCAGATACTCCTCAAAATACATCTTGCAACTAAGCTGACTGCCAAAAAGTTCATCCCAATATTCCGCCATCTGATTTTCCAGTTGCAAACCCAAACCGACGTTGGCACAAAACCACCGCAAGAATTTATCTAAATCTAGGACGATTTCTCTATCTGCTAACTGAAAATTTATCGCAATCGTTTGATAGCCTTGCTCGGCAGCTTTCTCTAGAATCCTTGCCATGAGGGAGGTTTTCCCCATCCGCCTGGGAGCTTGGATGCGGATTAGCGCTCCCGGTTGCAAAATTGTCTTGTAACACTGAGATTCAATTGGCTGACGCTCCACATAAAAAGACGAATCCAGGGGAACTTGGCCTAATGGTAATTCCAACTCTATGTCTTTTTCTGGTTTGGGCGGGGTATGGGATGCTTTAACCCCGTCACTCTGAGGAAACACCCTGGCATAATCACTGGGCTCCAGAATCAGACTAAAAGCGCTGAAGCACCTTTTTAGCGTGTTGCGATCGACACCAGCTTCGCGAGTGTATATTTTCATCACAGTATTCACAGCTAACCGCGTGCGATCGCTTATTTGTTCCAAAGTATACCGATTCCCGCTATTTTGCTCGAATTCTGCCTTTGTTTTGGCTGCCTCTAATTTCTCTAATCCTTGTAGGGTAAGGATTACACCGCGTTGGCGCTTATCTTTTTCTTTGTGTTGAGCTTGTAACACTATCATGTGATGATGATTGATTTCCCAAGATTATAAAAATTTTATCAAGTTAAGCAACTTAGCAGTTAGATAGAAAAACTTACAAATGCGCCAAACCCTAGCTCCGGGGGAGTTTGGTTAATTGCCGATCGCAAATCTTAAGTTGCGATCTTAAATAGCTAAATTTGAGTGGTGCGATCGGTCTCGGCAGTGCAAAATGATACTGTCTGGCTAGCCAATATTATTGGTAAGCCTGAATTAAACTGCGATCGGGTAAAGCAGGTAAAACTGCTTCTACATCCGGCCTATGAAAATTTAGCGTGTAGTTTTACCGAATATTTAGGGTGCTTTACTAAACCCTGGTGTTAAGAAGCAGCTTTGATGGAAAGATCGCGGTGGTGACTACTAACCGCATCCTCAAAGAACACTTGAAGCTTACAACCAGAACAATCGTTACTCATCGCTCTGTCTTTCCTCAGTGGAAAGGCTCGGATTGTCCTTGGCAAAAACTGTCGGGCAGTTGAATTATTGCAAAACTTTTATTAACTTTAGGTATTAGAAATGACATCCTGTTCTCAATCATTTACGATTTCAAAGCAGCGCGATTGCTCGTTAGATCTAATCACAACTTTTTGGCAGCAATGGCAACAGTATCGAAACTCTCTTTACCGTTGCTGTATCAAGTGGATGGGTGGGAACTTTATTGATGCTGAAGATGCACTTAGTCGGGCGATGCTGAAAGCTTGGGAAAAGGTGCAAAAGTATGCAGCGGGCGAAATTGCTAATTTTAAGGCTTGGTTGACAAAACTGACTCATAACCTCTGCATGGATATTTATAGAGAACGCAGTCGGGGTGCGAATCGAGTTGAGGATATAGAAGCGATTCCACAGAAACAAGGACTGGTTTCCTTTGAGCATACGCCAGAAATGGCATTGGAGGCCCACGAGCAAAAGATTGTGATTCGCCGTGCAATTGATAACTTATCGATTAGGCTGCGCGAGACGTTTATCCTGCACTTTTATGGGGAACTTTCTCATCAAGAGATTGCCCAACAGCAAGAGATTTCCTACCAGAATGTCTGCAAGCGGATTTCCCAGGCGCGGAAGATTTTGCGAGAGGTATTGAGGGGATATTTTATCGGAGAGGAGAGGGCGGATACGGATAAATCTGTTCCACCGACAGCAACGGAATCGGCAATTGGGGAAATGTCCCAAGGGAATGCAGCAGTTGAAGCGATCGCAGGTGAGACGGTAGTTTCAGTTGCAGTGCAGAAAGTGGAGACTGTGGTGAGTGAGGAATTAATTGAGGTAGTGCGATCGCAGCAGCAGTCGAAGTCGGATTCTGTTGTAGCGACTGCTGACGGGAGGCTATACCAAATCCGGGTTAAAAACCCCTTGATTTTTGAAGATGGGGAGAGGGCGAGATCGGGGAATGGGGAGAAATTAGCTCGCGAACTAAAAAAGGGGGTGAGTAACCCGGATTTAGTATTATACCAATTTAATTTTATCGGCAAACAGATAGTAGGAGCATTCCCCCCGTGGCTGAATTGTTTAGGAGGCATCAGGCGGGGCAAATTACTGGAGAATTTGTGCGATCGTCCCTCTCTCCTCCTGTGTAATGTATTTCATATTTTCACTCCCTTGTCAAGAGTCTCTCAGGAATCAAGATTAGGCTTCGTTTCTTTTGAGTCAAAATTCAGAAACTGATTAGTGTCATCGTCCTTAAGGTATAGAAATGGATACGCAATCAGAGCTTTGGATAGCGACTATGAACTGCGAAAAATTCAACAAATCGCACTGTTCTATTTTGCCAGTATCCCGGCTATACCCCTTATCGCCTTTTGCAGGAGGCATTGTATCATTTATGCACCGGTTAATAGTGCCGGGAAAATTAGATTCTTTAAGTCAGATAGCTGAGTATGTCCTCGTAGCAGAAGCAGAGGCAGATCTGGATCAAAAAGCATCTTACGGGCTGCGCCTTGCAGTCGATGAAATTGCCACAAATATCATCATTCACGGTTATCAAGAATCTGGTAGAGAAGGGGATTTGGAGTTGCGTGCCGAAATTAGCGATCGCAACTTGACAATTATGATTGAGGATACAGCAGTCACCTACGATCCCCTCGATCGAGCGCTACCTGATGACTTAGACAAACACCCGCACGAAAAAAAGATTGGAGGACTCGGAGTTTATTTAGCTATTCAAAATGTAGATGAATTTGCTTACGAGTGGCTAGAAAATCGCAATCGCAATATATTTACTGTCCATCGTACAAGTCACAGTTAGGACAAGATCTCCAGAGGATGCGACCGACATAATTTAAAACTAGGGAAAGTCTACTGCTTGTTGAGCTAGCTATCTCTCAAAATAGCAGTAAAACTGTGGGTTATTACCTGAAACAGAGACATTACTTTGCTAGCTGTACGACGAAAATTTCCCAGCACATCCTAATTAAATTAGTCCTGGACGCACTCCGACCTTCATAACCGGGTTTTTTACCGCGATCGAACAACCCGCCGGAAAAATAAGGGTTTTCAGCTTTGATAAAATTCAAAACCATCCAACAACAGAAACCTG
The DNA here is from genome assembly GCF_020738665.1 of Microcoleus sp. PH2017_08_TRC_O_A. Lineage (NCBI taxonomy): Bacteria > Bacillati > Cyanobacteriota > Cyanophyceae > Oscillatoriales > Microcoleaceae > Microcoleus > Microcoleus sp. PH2017_08_TRC_O_A. Next base: position 19,940 of record NZ_JAEQCE010000019.1, on the reverse strand, counting down.
CGGGAATCCGCTGCGGTTGGAGCAGTAATGAGCCTTTATCAAAAACCCTGCCAATTGAACACACAAATTATCTAATTACCAGCATTATGACCATTCCTAACTACAACGAGACCACCTATCTGCAAGAAAATCCAGAAGTGGCAAAAGCCGTAGCTTCTGGCCTTATTCCCAACGGGTTTGAGCATTGGGTAAAGTTTGGTTTTACTGAAAAAAGAAAGCCACAAATTTCATTCAACGAGCAATTTTATCTAGATGCTAACCCCGAGGTAGCAGCAGCAGTTGCCAAGGGTAGTTTATCAAGCGGATTTGAACATTATGCGCGGTTTGGAGCGGCTGAAGGTCGAAAACCAGTTGCCAGTACCACACCCACAGGCCCTAAACTTCAAGAAATCTTAAAGCGCGGGTTTGTGCGGGTTGCAGTTAACGACGATGCGATCGGATTTAGCAAGCGGGAATCCGACGGTTCATTTAGTGGGATTGGCATTGATTTTAGTCGCGCCTTAGCCACCGCTTTGTTCGATAACCCGAAAGCAGTAGAATTCGTAGTCGTCGAGGCGGGCAAAGACTTTAACAGCGTAGCCAGTGGCGCAGTCGATATTGCCGCCACTTTGCCCACTCAATCTATGCTCCGCGATGGCAGTTTAGGAGTAGATTTTTCGCCTACGGTTTTCTTCGACACTCAAGCGGTATTGGTGCGCGGTAATAGTGGAATTAGTTCTGTTAAGCAGTTACCAGGAACAACCATCGGCGTATTAGCAGGAACGCGCTCTCAGCAAAATTTAATAGATGTCGCCAAACGTGCCGGAATCGCCCTCAACATCCAAACTTTTCCTTCTCAAGATACCTTATTTGCTGCCTACGATGCGGGGAAATTGGGCGCTGTTTCCATTAATCGCGGGGTGCTGAGCAATCGCATTCCCACCTTATCCAATCCGGGAAATCAAGTCATCCTGGATGAAGCCATTTCTAAAGAGCCTTTAGCACTCGTCGTGCCGGAAAATCAGTCTGAATGGGCTGATGTGGTGCGCTGGGTGGTCAGCGCTCCCATCCAAGCCGAATTCTTTGGTATTAACTCCCAGAATGTGAATGAATTTCTTAATAAAAATTCCGCCACCAAGAGCTTCTTAGGCGTGGAAGGAAAGTTAGGAGAATCCCTGGGACTCAAAAATGATTTTGCGTTGAAAGTTATCAAACAAATTGGTAATTACGAAGAAATTTACAATCGCAATTTCAATCCCAAAGTGCTGCCGCGCGGGCTCAATGAGCTAATGTTTGTCAAGCCTGGGGGACTGCTTTATTATCTACCCTTTTCGGGGACTGACCAATTAACCGTGCCCTTGGTAAATAACGACAACCGCAACGTTTTACAGGAAGTGTTAGACCGGGGTTTCGTGCGTGTCGGGGTGAGAAATGACGCGCCAGGAGTTGGTTTTGCTGACTCCAAGGGCAACTTCAGCGGATTTGATGTGGATTTTGGTCGGGCACTAGCAGCTTCCCTATTTGGCAACCCCAACGCAGTGGAATTCGTGATTCAGAAAACTGGTCCTCAGCGCTTCAGCGATGTCGCCAATGGCATCGTTGATGTAACTAGCCGCAATGCCAGCCACAACCTCAAGCGGGATGCTTTGCTGGGGGTAGATTTTGCCCCCATTAATAGTTACGATGCTCAATTTGTGGTAACACCAACCGCCAGCGGAATTACCTCTTTTGAACAGCTTGCCGGTCGCCGAATTGGCGTGAGTGCAAATACCAATTCTGAGGTAACCCTGCGAGAAAAGCTGAAAGCTGCGGGCATTAATGCGGAAGTCGTAGCCTTAAATAGCTTGGAGGCCCTATTCGATCGTTATATCAAGGGCGAATTGGATGCGCTCACCGGCAATGGGAATCTGATTATCTCTAGTCTTCTCACCTTACCCCCCGACCAGCGAGACAAACATCAGCCATTTCCCGATGTTTTGGGAGAAGAGCCTTTAGCAATGGTGGTGGACGAGAATCAATCCCAGTGGAAGGATGTGGTAACAGGCGTTACTTATTCTGTTTATGAAGCGTTAGAACTGGGTATAACTTCTGAAAATGTGCGCCAGCAAATCAATAGTTCCGATCCAGTTGTCCGCCGCTTTTTGGGAGTGGAAGGAACTGTGGGTGAAAGTCTGGGTTTGTCGAATAATTTCGCTTTGAATGCGATTTCCGCAGTGGGGAACTATCAGGAGATGACCGATCGCAACTTCCCAGGTTTTAGTGTTAACCCTTTGCTAGTGCCTTATACCGAGGGCGGTGTCCTTTTCTCGGTTCCTTTTGCTTGATTTTGCTGAGTCGGGGTGATTGATGAATCACCCTGACAACAATCAACCTTGAATATTCGCTAACGACACTGAATCGAATCTTTAGTCGGATAAATACTCGGATCGCACAGAGCGAGATGTTTTCGGGATTGGGGTGCAACGAAAAAAGGAATAGAGGAATGTTCCTTCACATCTATCTTTCACCACTTTTAAAATCATGTCAAATTCTCAATCCGTTATTGCAGCAGACATTTGGGGTTGCCCAGAAGATATGGAGAAAGCATTTTGGCAGCTATGGGAACAGAATCGAGATTATCTTTACCGTTGCTGTGTCAAGTGGATGGGGGGGAATCCTACTGATGCCGAAGAGGTGCTCAGTCGCGCCATGCTTAAAGCTTGGGATAAATTGCCAAACCATGCCGAAAAAATCACCAACCTCCGAGCTTGGCTGATTCGCTTAACCCATAATCTATGTATAGATATACACCGAGAACGCCGCCGGAAAGCAATGCAGATGGAGGATATTGAAGAATTAGCTGCTACAGGAAATTCAGCAGTTATTTCTGGTTTAAACTCTCCTGAAGAGGCACTTCTGCATCATGAGTTGGGACAGTACATTCGCCGCGCTATTAATACTCTTCCTTCTCGATTACGCAATCCGTTTATCCTGCGTTACTGCCACCAAATTGCCTATCAAGATATTGCCCAAAAACTTGCTCTCTCGCTAGATAACGTTTACAAGCGCATCCAACAGGCGCGAGAGATTCTGCAAAAGCGTTTGAGCAGGTATTTGTCAGGGTTGGATGATGCTCTGTTAGATTCCTCCGAGTCTTCTCAAAAGGGGGAAGTTGCCCCGATCGCAGATGAATTTACTGTAGGGGTAGCGCAAGAGTGCCTACCCCGTCAAGATTTTGGGGCGGGGGGATTGCCCCTACAATCCGATGAAACGATCGCCCCACCCGCGATCGCCCCCATCCCTCAGAACATTGGCGAGACAATTAATTATCAGGTAACAGCAATATGTCTAGAAACACTACACTCCGGGTGGTATCGCTCACTCAGTCCTCTGGGGTGGAGTTAAATGCTTACCTGGTTGCAGACTCCAAGCCAACCCGACAAGAGCAGAAGCTGAAAACATTAAGTGAGTACGTGCAGCAGTTTCCCTCTGGGTGGAAGAAACGGTTGGAATTGGCGAATCTGCTGTCTGAAATGGGTCAGATCGAGCAGGCGGTTGAGGAATATCGCCAAGTAATCGATCGGCAGCAACCACCATCGATCGGCGTCCGCTTGCAATTGGCAAAACTCTTGCAGCTTATGGGACAAGAGGTTGAGGCAGCAGCGGTTTATGAAAGTGCCTCGGCGAATGCGCGCAATGAGGCGACTCGACAGCATATCAGCGGATCGATCGCACTCTGTAGAGGTGATACTCAGGCAGGGATACTCGCTTTTGAGTCGGCGGCTTCCCTTGAACCTCACAATGCAGCTCACTGGCTGGCGTTGGCCCAGGTGCAGGTGGGGAGAGGCGATGCGGTTGCAGCTTTGCGAGCCTTTGATGCCGTTTTGTCACTGCACCCAGAGGATATTGTCGCGTCGATCGGCAGCTATGACGCTCTGGTGGCGGTGGGGAACGTGCGCCAAGCGCAGCAGCGGTTGAGCAAAGCGCTAGAGGTGGCTCCGGGTGATTTTGGGGTACTCAAACGACTGGCGGATACTCGTTGCCGGATGAGATTGGTATCGGGTGAGGAGGGGAAGCAGACTAAAAAGACGATCGCTTCTGTGCTGCAACTGGCTCCTGATGCGGCGGACGGTCATGAGTTGCTGGCATATTATCACCTTTTCCGGGGGGAGTCGGCTAACGGGGTTGCGGTGTTGGAAGGGTTTACCGAGGAACACCCGAATCATCCTAGGGGTTGGTATTCCTACGGGCGTTACTTGTTCCACACGGGGGAATATCAGAGGGCGGCGGCGGCGATGCTGGAGGCTTATCGTCTGTATCCCCTGGATTGTGAAATTTATCGGGCGTTGTGTGAGATTTTGCCTGTTACCTCTCCCCCAGCCTCTCTAGATCCCCCCCAGCCCCCCTTAAGAAGGGGGGAGATAGAGCAGGCAAAGTCTTCTAATTGCAAGGGGGGAACTCCTCTCAAAGTCCCCCTTTTTAAGGGGGATTTAGGGCGATCGAACCGTGAAGTCACCCTGACATCAATAGTAGAAGAAATGCTCGATTGTTTTCCCGATCGCTGGAGTGTTTGGACGACGGCGGGGCGGGTGTTGGTGGAAAGTTTTCAGGAGATTGAGCGAGGGTGTGCTGTCTCTGCGAAGGGGACGCAACTTGAGCCGCAGTTACCTGATGCTTGGTTTGCTCACGGGCGGGTGTTGGCATTGGCTCTCAAACACCGGGCGGCGGTGGAGGCTTTGGCGCAAGGATGGGAGTTGTTACCAGAAGAGGGGGGTTATCTGCAATCTGTATCTGCTGCGGTGTGGCTGGGGGAGAGTTATGGAGTGTTGGGGGATGAGGTGGCGAGCCGGAAATGCTTGGAAAAGGCTTGTCAGTCTCAGGAATTGATGGAGTTTGACCCAGCGATGGCTGGTTACTGGCGAGGGAGGGCGTTGTTGGGCTTGGGGGATGTGAGGGAGGCTGTGGAGGCCTATCGAAGTGCGCTGAGCCGGCGGTTGCTCTACCCTTTTCGCGGGGAGGTTGAGGAGGCTGTGAAACGGTTGAAAGGTAAGAGGCGAAAGGGATCTCGTTCTAAAGCGTAGATCCTTGACTTCTTCGGAAAGTCGGGGATCTGAACCTCTCAGAGTGCATTAAGTTAGGAAAAAACAGCCTCTAACTCGAAAAATTCAGAAATTGACCTCTGGATTCGTCTTATAGGTGTAGAGACAAAAATAAAATTTTGTCTCCACAGAAAGCACATCAAATTCATCTAAAAAAGGAGAAAAATAATGCTATTTAGATTTCGTTATTAAAAGTAAAAATCAGTTCTGAGCGAAAATCGCTCGGTAATTGAAAATAGATGTAGGGTAGGCACTGCCGTCAGCGCCTATCCTACATCTTTTGTTGCTGATGTTAATTCAATGACAAAATCTAGTGCAATGGGTGGAAATTATAGTTCTTGTGTTTGAGGTGGTTTCATGGGGTGCATTGAGTTAGGAAAAAACAGCGCCTAACTCGAAAAATTCAGAAATCGATCTCTGGATTCGTCTTAAGGATGAACAACAAAAAAAAGGATACTTTATGAGCGCTTGTGCATTACAAACATTCAGTAACATTACTCAAAACCTTCTGGATTGTTTAGAGGCAGCAGCTAGATCCCAAGGATATAATATTTCGGGCAAGAGTGGTTCATATACTCAGGATGGATTCACGGTCACATGGAATTATAATCCATCGAATGAAACACTTCAAATTCAATGTATAGATAGCCCTTGGTATGTTCCCTGTAGCGTGATTAACGGTCGAATACACGATTTAGCTGAGCAATATATTTCACAATGTTCACCTGGATATACAGTAACAGCCTTAATTTAAGGGCTTGTGAGCCAATCGATTCCTGGGAGATCGCGTAGAGTGTCTTCTGTTTGATATTTTAACCTTTGATAAGGAAGTGCAATCGCACTCCACCTATCCCAAAATGATTTTTTCAGTTAGGAATCGTTAGTCGAGGCTTTTGTTAACTCTAGAAATTCAGAAATTATCGCTGGTAATCGTCTTCAGAGTGTAAAGCATTTTTAGGAGTAAAAGTCTGACGCAACCCTTAAAGGCGATCGCGCCTCAACACACTCTAATTCAGGAGTCAAGAGAGCATTGCTTCTTTAACCACCTTCCATTTACTTGCCTCACATCTGCTATTTAAAACAGCAGAATAAAGAGAAATAATCCGAGCTTAAAATAATAGCATCGGATTATTTCCTGTTGATTTATTTGTGTTTTTCGGTAAGATAAAGTTTGTGTAAACTCTGTTTCTTAAGCTTGACAAACCTATTAAATCTCGACTAATATTGAGAAAGTTGAGGACAAAAACTCAATCAAGACAACAAGTAAGCTAACAACAAAAAGGAGAGAAGTTGTGCGATTCCGTTATTTTTAACTTAAAAGTTAATCAGTAAAATCCTAGTGATGGTGCTGAGAAATTACAACTGAAAATCCCTGTAGGGTGAACAATGCCCACCCTGCTTAATAAGAAGGCTATCCAATTGAAATTGCACAAGTCAAAGTATAAATCTTGCCTGTAGACAAACTCCCATAACTCATGGAACTTATTTGGTTCTTTAAAACCCTCAACAAATACATTGCCTCCTACAAATGGCAATTCATTTTACTCTTTATCTGCCTGATATGCGACGCAGCATTTGATTCAGTCTTCCGAGCCAGCTTAAAATTTATCATCGATGCCGCCATCGTTCCCCAAAACTATAGTCTTCTGGTTCTAATCCTGTCATTGCTAGTCGTGGGAGCAATTCTATATGCCTGCATCGGTTTGCTAGGAATTTTCCTAGGAGCGCGTTTGGGCATTTTAATCACTAACAATATCCGATACTCTCTATTCGAGCATCTCCAACGCCTTTCAATGGAGTTTTTTGGACGGCGTTCAGCCGGGGATATTGTCAATTGTCTGATCGCCGATGTCCAAAAGGTGGAAAATGGTGTAATTACAATGGGGCTGACAGTTGTTGTTTTACAACTGTCTAACTTCCTATTTTCTATGGTTTTCCTCTTCCTCCTCAACTGGCAATTAGCCCTGCTCAGTTTAATCGGTTTAACTATCTGTACCATTGCTCCAGCAAAAATTGCCAGCCTTGCCACCGAAGTCGGCTATAAGTTGCTGCAAAAAGAAGGACAGATTGCCAGCGTTATCGAAGAGAATATCCTCTCGCAAACCGTTGTCAAGATATTCGGGCTGGAGAACCAAATGACTGAAGATTTTGCCACCGATTTGAATGACTTAAAACAGGTTTATGTCCGGGCAACCTTTCTCTCCTACTTAGTGCAGAAAGTCCCCATGATTGGTTTTGTCTTGACGCAGCTTATCGTTTTAAGTATCGGTGCTGTCATGACATACCAGAATATCATTTCCGTAGGCACCCTTGCCTCCTTTCAAGTTTTAATGCTAGGGTTGAATCTCAATATTCTTGGTTTAACTTCGTCAATACCGGCATTTATTGATGGAGTGGCAGGGCTGCAACGCATCAGCGATATCTTATCAGAAACTCCGGCGATTCAGGATGCACCAGGCGCGATTGATTTACCTCACTTTTTCAGCGATATTTACTTTGACGATGTTACCTTTAGCTACTCCCAAGATAGAGGAGGAGTTAAAAATCTCTCCCTGAAGATTCGCCAAGGAGACTTTGTGGTATTTGTCGGTCAAAGTGGAGCAGGCAAAAGTACAATTGTCAACTTGCTAACGCGATTTTACGATCCAGATAAAGGACGCATTCTGTTTGATGGAATTGATTTACGTCATGCCACAGTACGCTCCCTCCGTTCTCAAATTGGACTGGTTTCTCAGGATGTAATTCTGTTTAATTGCTCGGTGCGAGACAACATCCGCATGGGCTATCTACAAGCCACTGACGAACAAGTCGAAGCCGCAGCCAAAGCCACCGAGATTCACGAATTTATTTTGTCCTTACCCCAAGGCTACGACACACCTGTTGGTGACAGGGGCGGACAGTTATCAGGGGGACAACGCCAAAGAATCGCCCTGGCGAGGGCGTTGGTGAGAAATCCAGCAATTCTAATTCTCGATGAAGCCACATCCGCCCTCGATCCCGCCACGGAAGCCAAAATCCTCACCACCATCGAGCGCATTACCAAAGAACGCACGGTGATTTTCATCACCCACCGCATGGCTAATGCGTTGCGTGCGGATGTCACGTATGTGATGGAAAACGGCAGATTGGTGGTGAGTGATTGACACGCAGATTTAACTTGTACTGAACATTTTGGAGTTAAAAATTATGACCGATACAAATGATTACAAATGGCTAATCCCCTCTTCTCAAAACCTTGGCTCGAAATCACTTGAAGAAGAGAAAGCTCTCTGGGATAACAACCACGAAGATTATACCAACACCGCTTTCAGCATTACCCAAGACCCCAAAATCTGCAAAAACTTAATCCGTCCAGAGCGTTCTCCCGGCTATGATATTCCCAACTCGCCTGACATCAAAGTCCTAATTCCCGGTTGCGGCTCGGAAATTTATCTTCAGAAGACTTTACTAGAATTTTGCCCCCAAATTGGACAAATCTACTGTACCGATTTTTCCAAAACAGCGATTGAAAAAGCACGAGCAGATTGGGGAAAAGCAGATGGAGATGCCCGACTCAACAACCAGCAAATCGTGTTTGAGGAAGTAGACTCCACGCGAATCATCGAACAAAAACCGGAGTGGAACGATAAATTTGATTACGTGCTCCTCGCAAATTCTGTGGTTTCCAGTGAGGATAAAACCAACCGCCAGATGATTCGGGAATTTGGTAAAGTTCTCAAGCCCAGTGGCAAGATATACGGATATTTTCCAACTACCTTATGCTTCTTAGAAATTGCCTATTTTAGTCGCAAACACGCTCACTGTGTTACAGAGGGATTTATCGATGTATACTGCAATAAAGTTTGGGACGCTGAGTGGCAAGATGCCCAGATTTATTACACTCCCTTGCGTTTGAATCGCATCTTTAAAGAAGCGGGATTAAAACAACTTTGTTTGGAGATGGAGTTTTTGGACTATGAGCCTTTTGTTTCGATGTTTAAAGCTCAGATCCAGCATGACGATCCGGATATTTTTCTCTGGCATCTTCTGGTCCGTTATGAAAAGTCCTAAACGCACTTGGGCGAAGCATTGAGGGAGATGCTTCGTTTCACTCAGCATGATACATAGGCTGTGGGTAATTAGGGACACTCCAAGAGCCTTTCGGAGTGTCAACTTAACATCAAATTTATTGTCGTCATACAAATTAGGTACGTAGTTGCGATGAAAGCGCTCTTTATAATATTAGGAAAGAGCGCTTTCATCGCAACTACGTACCTTTAATTAACCCTGTCTAGCCCCCCGGATAGTCGGGGGGGACAGGAGTTGTCTCAAAGTCCCCGCAACGATGCGGGGGATGCGAGGGGGATCTGGACTCAGGTAAAAACGAGATTTATCAAGGCTTTCAGGCTTAAGTTTTCACCAATAGGCACGGTACCGTCTTCCTACTGAAAAAAAACCGCCGACAAGACTGTCAGCGGTGAGTAGTTGTTGAGGTTAAACTCTAGAATATTGCAATTAACAGAGGTGAGAAGTTCGATCGCGCTTTTGAAGAGATTTGAAGAGAGATCCGCCTAGGCGGCAGCGCGATCGCAAATTCCCGCATTTCAAGCTATACCCTCCACCAATAAAGTAATCTTGTCAATTCCTACCACATAAACCAGTTCCCCGGGTTTAAAAGTTATGCCTTTATCGCACTTAGCGGGCCACCAACTACATTGAAAGCGGACGCGGCCGCATTCACCCGGTCGAATTTCTTCTGCAACGATTGCTTCTTCAAAATAGTCAAAAAACATGATTGCTACTCCTAAAAATTGGTTGGAATTGTTTTGAAGGCGAACAGTTTCCGAGGTATTTACCAATTAATAAACCATTCATCAATCTCCCAATCCCCAAATCCTCCAATCTAAAATCTAAAATCCAAAATCTAAAATCGGAAGATGCTTTGCAATTACCCTTCAACAATCAGAGTCACATTGTCAATGGCGATGACTCGAACCGCTTCTCCGGGTTTAAAAGTAATTTCTTGGTCAGATGTTGCAGGCCACCAACTGCTTTGGAAACGGACGCGACCAGATTCTCCCGGACGAATTTCTTCTTCGACGATCGCTTTTTGGTCTGGGGCGATATCTTTTGGCGCTAGATGAGTATGGACTGTTTCTGCATCGCCGACAGCGGGTTTTTCCTCACCGACCGCCGTCTCTTCTGCTACATCGGTGCTGGACTTTTCCGCACCGGAGACGGCTGATTTTGCTTGATTAACACTGCCCACTTTTTCCTGATCAGCGAAGGCTAAGATTCCTTCTTCTTCAATAAAGCTTGCTTCTTCGACATAGTTAGTAGACATGGTGGATGGCTCCTGAAGATAGGTTATGTTTGACTTTTGGATGCGAAAAGCTCGCGCTTTTTAAGTTTGATTAAATGGTCAGATTTCTTATCCCAACAATTGCAAGCGGGAAGTTAAATTCTGCCTTCTACAAACCGATACAAATCCTCAACTTGAGTCTGGCAGATCCCTGATTTTAGACTGACTTTCAAACTCTCAGATTTAATGAGAGTGTAAATCTAAAATCTAAAATCTAAAATCTAAAATCGACTGACTACTCCCCACCTCAGAGTTTTTCCGAACTAAGCTTCAACTATTAGAGTAATGTTTTCAAGTCTCAGGACTCGAACCACAGCACCGGGTTTCAAAGTTATTTGTAGATCGTCGCACTTAGCTGGCCACCAACTGTTTTGGAAGCTGACGCGACCGGGTTGATTTGGTCGAATTTCTTCATCTACGATCGCTTTTTCCAAATAGCTAACAGTCATATTTTTGGCTCCCAATTTCAAATTTTTCGTAACCTTCAAAGGCGATAAACTTATAACCAGACTCGGTAAATCCTTAATTCCCAACTACGCTTCAACGATCAGAGTCACGTTCTCAAGTGCCAGGACACGAACCACAGCACCGGGTTTCAAAGTTATTTGTCGATCGCACTTCGCAGGCCACCAAGTGCTCTGGAATCGGACGCGACCGGACTCGCCTGGACGGATTTCTTCTTCTACGACGGCTTTTTTCAAATGGTTGAGACTCATAACTTTAGGACTCCTGAGTGCAGATTCGTCGGATTCTTGAGAGGTAAAAACTTGCAGGACTCGATTCACTGGCTCGATCGGCAGCTAGGCTGCCACAATCAGAGTAATGTTGTCAATTCCGATGACGCGAACCACGTCACCCGGTTGAAAAGTCATCTCTTGCTCGCATTTTGCAGGCCACCAACTGTTTTGGAAGCGCACGCGGCCGGACTCTTGAGGGCGAATTGCTTCATCGACGATCGCTTTTTCGGAATTGTCAAAAGTCATGATTGCTGGCTCCTGATTATAAGTTTGGCTGAAGTTTGAGATGCGAAAAACTGATTGCTCGACTCGTTACCAATTTCCAGGTAGAGGTCGCCCTCTTGCTGTCAACTGTCAACTGTCAACTGTCAACTGTCAAAGCTAGGCTGTGACAATCAGGGTAATGTTGTCAATTCCCACAACTCGAACCACATCCCCGGGGTGAAAAGTTATGTCTCGATCGCATTTTGCAGGCCACCAAGTGCTTTGAAAGCGCACCCGGCCGCATTCTTGAGGGCGAATTGCTTCATCGACGATCGCCTTTTCATCAGTGTTAATAGACATAGCTGCTGGCTCCTGAATGTAAGTTCGACTTGATTGGTGCGGATGTCAGAAGCTTGTCGGTCAACTTCCCCTCCACACTCAACAGTCTCGCAGGTCAACCATGGCTGTGTCAGTCGGCAAAAGTCCTTATAAGTCGGCTGTTTGAGCCCGTAAGCGAGTCGGAAAAAGTCTGTTAGAGTTGTTTGATAATAGGTAACGCTAAACCTGGTGACTCAATGGAAGCGGATCAAGCACTGGATTTTACTAACTCGTTACTTGTGGCTCGAAACCTGAAAACTCTCGACAACCTTGACAGCGCGATCTTTCGCGAAGCATGGATGGGGGTGCAAGGCAGGACGTACCAACAGGTTGCAGAGAGTGAAGGATATGGAGTAGGGACTGTTAAGGATGCTGCCTCTAATTTGTGGAAGCGCCTTTCAGCTTTGTTTGGAGAAGGTGAAAAAGTTAAAAGAGATAACCTGCAAGCGGTAATAGATCGATATTGGCGCAGCTACTCGAAACTAGAACCGCAGTCGGGGCAAATTGTTCCGCCCCGATCGTCCCTGGGGCTAGATTCGGACTTGGAAATCGAAAATCCGAACTTTTTGGGCAGGTTTGAGGCGATCGAGGATCTGAATACTCTGGTAGCCCAAGGCGCTAAAGTGATTGTGATCCAAAGTGCCGGCGGTATGGGCAAAACGACTTTAGCCAGACAGTACCTGAAATCTCAAGGGTTCGATCGCGTAATTGAACTGCTGATGGCAAAAGAGACAGAAAACCTCACAGCCTTAGAAAGTGCGATCGAAGAATGGCTCAAGCAAGACTTCCAAGAAGAACCAGGGCCAGACTTTGGTGTCACCCTCGGGCGGCTGAAGCGGCAACTTCAGACTCTCAAAGTCGGCGTATTGATTGACAATTTGGAAGCCGCCCTCGACGGACAAGGTAAGTTTATTGAACCCCACCGGCTGTACGTCGAACTCTTGCGAGTTTTGGCTGATGCCGCGGTGCAGTCGGTAACGCTGATTACCAGTCGCGATCGACTTTGCGATTCTGACGTAACCGTCGAACACTACCTGCTTCCGGGATTGGACGTGGAAACTTGGCAGCAGTATTTTGGCGATCGCAACATCAAAATAGATCCTGTCGCACTCCAGGAAATGCACAAAGTTTACGGCGGTAATGCCAAAGCCATGGGCATTCTTTGGGGGACAATCCGAGAAGATTTTGACGGAGATATGGCAGCCTACTGGCTGGAAAACAGCGACGATCCGCTGGTGGAAACCGACTTAAAAAATTTAGTTACCAGTCAATTCAACCGCCTGCAAGAACTCGATCCCGAAGCCTATCAACTCCTTTGCCGCTTGGGCTGTTACCGCTATCAAGACGTGCCGACAGTCCCTAGTGATGCACTTTTGTGCCTGCTGTGGGACGTGCCCGAAGCCGGACGCAGACAAATCATTAAATCGCTGTTGCACCGATCGCTAGTCGAGTCCCAAAAAGGCGAATACTGGGTGCATCCAGCAATTCGGGAAGAAGCAGTCGATCGGCTTTCGCCCGCAGACTGGGACACCGCCAACCGCAAAGCAGCCGAGTTTTGGACGGATAGCGTCGAGATTATTGAAACCGTAGAAGATGCGCTGAAAGCTTTTGAAGCTTACTATCATTACGTGGCAATTAGCTGTTTCGAGCAGGCCGCTAGCGTCATCCTCAAAAAAATCAATATCCAGTTTGCCAAAGATTACAAACTCGGACGAGCGCTCTATAAACTAGGTTTCTTGCAGCCAATAATTTCAGCAACTACTCGCATCGTCAACAATGTGACTTCTGACTATTATTTGAGCGGTCTTTACAGTATTTTAGGCGTTTCTTACAGAATATTGGGCGACATCAATCAAGCCATAGAATGTCACCAAATATCCGAAAGAAAAGCCACTAAATGTCTGCAAAATATAGCAAAAAATAGCGAACCGGAAAACGGCCAAAAAGCTAATCTAGAATTTTGGAAACTTAACGCTGCAATCAATATAGGGTTTTGCAAAATAGAAATGCTGGAATTAGAACCAGCTCTGGAGATATTTGTCAAAATGAAAAATTCGCGGGAGGAAATCGGGATTATCGGGATTAACAGTTATTCGATCGAGGTCGGGTTAGCTTTTCTCAACTCCTGTGTGGGAGTCAAAAAAGCTGCCAAGGAACTCGCCGACAAACTATATGCCGATCGCGAAGAGAGCCAGTTAGTGGGTACGGGATACAAGTTAGTGTTTCTAGCCACCACCTATAAAAACCTCGGAGATCCAGAAAAAGCTTTGAGCTTGTACAGTCAGGCGATCGCCCAGGCCGACGAAAACCTTTACAGCACCGTCAAAGCCAAAGCTCTTAGCGGTATAGCTGCCCTGTACCGAGAACGAGGAGAATTTGACCAAGCCATGCAGCACCATGCAGAAGCAATAGAAATACTCGATCTGCCCAGCGCTAAATTAGACCGAGCCGAAGCTTGCTATCAGCTCGCACTGACAGAACAAAAACTCGGCAACATCGAGAAAGCCCAAGAAAACTTCGATCGCGCCATTCAACTGTTCAGCGAAATGGACGCCAGCAAACAAGTAGAAAAAGTACAGTTTGCCGCTACCAAAAATCCCGAAAAAATCCCTAATTAACTGAGAAACAAAGGAAAAAAGATACAATAAAGTAAAGCACAACAATAAAATTTCTAGACATGAAACTAAAACGATTGGGACACGTAGCCGTCTGCGTGCAAGACATAGAGAAAGCTGCTGAGTTCTACAGCAAATTGGGAATGGAGTTAGTTTGGAAAGATGCAGACTGGGCTTATTTAAAAGCAGGAGATGATGGACTGGCGCTGTTGAGTCCGACTTACGACCAAGCAGGGCCGCATTTTGGGTTTGTATTTGACGATCGCACCGAAATGGAATCCGCCTACGAACAACTCAAAACTGAAGGTGTTTCCGTCACCCAGATTCACGAACACCGCGACGGTACAGCGTCTTTTTACGGCAGAGACCCCGACGGTAACGGTTTTGAGTACCTTTACGAGCCGACTTGACCGATTCTAGGACTTGCGGAGCGAGCTAAATCCGCGTAAGGTGCGCACTGCGCACCCTACAAGATTTGTGCACACTGCGCACCCTACAGATTTGTGCACACTGCGCACCTCGGCCAGTTGCAGACTGCCCGGAACCTCCGTACAACTCGCCGAATAAAGTGACGTACTGACACCAAATCTTCTAAAGTTACAGTGCAGGCTCAGCATCCAAAATATAGCAACCGCCACATGGCGTGAGGGCATAAATGACTTCCATGAATGGAGACGAGAACCCACAGCATAAACGGTTTGATTGCTGTCAACTGTCAACTGTCAACTGTCAACTGTCAACTGCTATATATCCACAACTTCCGAAAATCGGCTCGATAATCTAAAATCTAAAATCTAAAATCTAAAATCCTCATGTTCCAAAGAATACAAGTCAGAAACCGCTGGACATCGATCTTCAAACCCTGGGAAGAAGCAGATCCTTGGCTGTTTGCCGCTTGCATCAGCCTCACCATCTTCGGCGGAATCATGATCCGCAGCGTCGAAATCAACCAGGGCTCGATCGACTGGTGGCGGCACTGGGTAACTGGCGGAGTCGGTTTGTTCCTCGCCATCATCATTTCCCGCTGTCGCTACCAAATACTGATTGAGTGGAAATGGCCGATTTACATATTCATTAATTTGTCCCTGATTGCAGTGCGGTTTATTGGTACTACAGGGCTCGGTGCCCAGCGGTGGATCAATATCGGCGGCTTCTACCTGCAACCCTCAGAATTTGCCAAAGTAGGGATGATTATCACCTTAGCAGCCCTCCTGCACGAGAAGACTGTCCCTACGGTGCGCGATATGTTGAGAATGCTGGCGATTATGGCCGTACCCTGGGGATTGATCTTTGCTGAACCAAATTTAGGTACTTCGCTGGTGTTTGGCGCGATCACAATGGGGATGTTTTACTGGGGAAATGTCAATCCCGGATGGTTAATATTGTTGTTCTCTCCTCTCTTCTCAGTTCTCCTCAATAACGTGTCCACACCGATTTGGGTAGCCTGGGTAGTCGTGGCGGGTATTATTGCTTGGCGTAGCCTACCTTGGCCTTGGCTGGGGACTTTCGGTGCTGTGTTGGTGAATGTGGTTTCTGGACACGTCGGACACGTATTTTGGGGCGTCCTCAAGGATTATCAAAAAATGCGCCTGACAGGGTTTTTGAACCCCGAGAAAGACCCTTTAGGCAGCGGATATCACTTGATTCAATCTCGGATTGCGATCGGGGCCGGGGAACTCAAAGGCAGAGGTTTGTTTCACGGAACCCAAACTCAGCTTAACTTTATTCCCGAACAGCATACGGACTTTATCTTTTCTGCGATCGGCGAAGAATTGGGCTTTATTGGCTGCATTGCAGTGCTGTTGGTGTTCTGGATCATTTGTTTCCGCTTGGTGACGATCGCACAAACTGCAAACGACAATTTTGGTTCCTTGCTGGCGATCGGCGTACTGTCAATGTTAATTTTTCAGGTATTCGTAAATATTGGGATGAACATCGGCTTAGCCCCGGTTACAGGAATTCCGCTACCTTTCCTTAGTTACGGGAATGCGTCGCTGCTGAGTAATTTTCTCGGATTGGGACTGGTGGAGGCGGTGGCGAACCAGCGACAACGCAAGAAGCGTTGGAATTAGGTGATTGGTAATTGGCAATTGCAAATTCAAGCCCTTTAAGTCTTATAAAATAACCCTAGTTTATAGGGTTTGCAGTGCCAGACAGGTCAAGGTGTATGTCAAGCGATGTACACCACACCAGGGCTATTTGATTCTACAGATGTCTTTAAGTATGTTAAAACTCAAGCCAGCCAGACCTTGAGCTTGAGCCATGTTTTGAAAGCCACGATCGCGATACAAATTTAGGGAAAAATTGCGATCGATTGTCCAACATTGAACGAGTCCAACAGTGCGAATGCGACAAGCATCTTCTACGCCGGGTGACATCACGGACATAATGAACCTTGTTTTCGACTCCCCAATAGCCTCGAATTCTTTGAGCAAGGGAAGCGGCTGTTTCGGTTAATGATGTGACGTAGTACCGAGTTTCGGTGGAGGATTCAATAGACCTCTTGCGAAAGTCTCAGGCGATTGCTAATTTGTCTTTAAAGAAAGTTCATAATTATAAATACCAGCTATTAAATTAAATCTTAATCCAAAGCGTCTTCTTCGATTCCGATATCTAGATGAAAGTATTCTAAATATCTTTAAACTTCGATGTATATTTTCCATGATAATTCTGGATTTTGCCAGTTGTCGATTGAATTGTTTTTCGGCTTGACTCAGTTTTTTGTTTTTGTTTTTTTTGAACGGTGTTCTACTATTAGTATGAATCTTTGTGATTCCTTGATAACCTTTATCACCTAGCAATTCAAGGTTTTGATTTATCCCGATCTTGCTTTTTTTAAACAAACTAAAATCATGCGTCTTCCCGTCACCAAAAGCTGTACATATTATTTCAGCACTTTTTGGGTTGGCTAGAACTTGCGATTTTATTGTATGATATTTTTGCTTGCCACTATAATATTTTTTTTGCTTTTTTTGGGGACGTTCTATTTCATGCTCTGACACATCCAATACTACAGTTTTTATCTCATTGTTACTTTGATAAAGAATCTTTTTGCCAGGTAAATTAAATAAACCTGACCTTATTAAAGCTTTCTCAGTTCTAATTACAATTCGATCAGCATTTGATTCACTGATACCCCATTTAATTCCTAAATGAAAAAAAGTAGGATATTCACGCAAATAGGATAATGTCATTAAGATTTGGTCTTCTGAGCACAATTTGCTTGGTCTTCCAGATTTTTTTTGAAATATTTTTTCCGCTTTGACTATTTTTACCATTTCCTTGAATGTTTCTTGATGTACTCCACAGTAGCGTTTGAAGTCCTTGGGGGTAGACTTTTGTAATTGTTCGTAATTCATATTATTCAGCTAATTTTTTCTTTTATTTTACTAGAGCGTTCGCACTTTTGCCAGAGGTCTAATGCTAACTTGAGCGATGCGAACTTGGGTGACGCTCAGTTGATTAATGCTAATTTTAGTGGTGCTAACTTGAGAGAAGCTTGGTTGGAAGGGGCTGACTTGAGTGGAGCCAATCTAAGTAATGCCTGCGAGAGAAAATGCAACTTTGGACTCTGCTGACGCGACTGATGCCAACCGAGCGTGGAGCTAATTTGAAAAATGGTTTTTTATCTAGACTCAACTGCCAAAATACAAACCTCACTGGAGCCGACCTCAGCGATGCAGACCTCGGTGAAGCTGGTTTTCATAAAGCAACTCTAATTGGCGCGAATCTAAGTAATACCAAACTACATCAAACAGGGTTTTGGAATTCCGATCTTACTGGAGCTAACTTTAGTGGTGCAATTATGGATGAAACATCATTTGATGGTTCAAATCTGTGCCACGCTAATCTGATGGGAGCTAGACCCGATCCTGAATATGACGACTCAAATACAATCAATCTTTGCGGAAAATGGGAAGACGCTACCTTGTGCAATACTGTCATGCCAGATGGAACCATCCGAAATGATAATTGTACAGCTTGATGAATGCTAAACATTGCTGAAAACAGATATTCATCTGATTTCTGTTTCAATAGGAGTCAGATAAATTAATACAAATCCGCGTTAAATCTCCCCTCGGTCGTTAACTGCACCAGCGCGACTAGGAGGTTGAGTGCGATCGAATTGGACTAGCAAAACATAGGATAATTATACTATAATTCAAAAATTAAAATAATTGACTAGATAATTTATGAACGCTGAAGAATTGCTCGAACGGTATACCAGTGGAGAAAGAGACTTTGCTGGGGTTGACTTGAGCGGTGTCGATTTGAACAAGGCAAAGCTCATTGATATCAATCTCGCCAATGCTATTTTGATTAATGCTAACTTGACGAGTACTCATTTGAGTGGTGCTGACTTGAGTGGTGCTAACTTGAGCGATGCTCACTTGGATTGTATTCACTTGATTAATGCTAACTTGAGTAATGCTAACTTGAGCGATGCTCACTTGGGTGACGCTCAGTTGATTAATGCTAATTTTAGTGGTGCTAACTTGAAAGGAGCTTGGTTGGAAGGGGCTGACTTGACGGGAGCTAATCTAAGTAATGCCTGCTTAGAAAACGCAACTTTGCACTATGCTGACGTGACTGATGCCAACCGAGCGTGGAGCTAATTTGAAAAATGGTTTTTTATCTCGGCTCCACTGTCAAAATACAAACCTCACTGGAGCCGACCTCAGCGATGCAGATGTCACTGAAGCTGGTTTTTATAAAGCAACTCTAATTGGCGCAAATCTGAGTAACACCCAGTTGCATCAAACAGGGTTTACTAATTCCGATCTTACTGGAGCAAACCTCAGTGGTGCGATTCTAGAGGAAACATCATTTGATGGTTCAAATCTGTGCAATGCTAATCTGATGGGAGCTAGAGGAGAGCCTGAATATGGCCCAAATACAACAATCAATCTTTGCGGAGAATGGGAAGACGCTACCTTGTGCAATACTGTCATGCCAGATGGAACGATCCGAAACGATAATTGCCCAGAGCGATAAATGCTAAACATTGCTGAAAACAGATCTACCCTCCGTTTGAATATTCATCATATTTCTGTGTCGATAGGCGTCAGATAAATTAATACAAATCCGCGTTAAATATCCCTTTTATAATTAACCGCAGCGCGACTAGGGCCGAGAGGGAGATCGAGAGAGTTGGGGAAGAACATAAAGGGGA
Source organism: Microcoleus sp. PH2017_08_TRC_O_A (assembly GCF_020738665.1). Classification (NCBI taxonomy): domain Bacteria; kingdom Bacillati; phylum Cyanobacteriota; class Cyanophyceae; order Oscillatoriales; family Microcoleaceae; genus Microcoleus; species Microcoleus sp. PH2017_08_TRC_O_A. The sequence goes on along the minus strand of NZ_JAEQCE010000019.1, from coordinate 435 downwards.
TTTTAACGCGGATTCGGTATTATTTATTATTCCTCCTCAAGTTCCTCAGATTCACCCTCAAGTTCCTCAAGTTCCTCTTCCGGATCTGTAGGGTCTTCGGGAAGTGGCGGTGGATTTGATTTCCAAGGAAGGCTAGCCCAAGTATCTCCAATAGATTCTTTACTGGGAAAGATGTATTTGATATCTTTGATATCTTGTTTTATTTCTTGAGGAAGAAGAGGGAATAGATCGTAGCCGATCTTGGTTTCTATTTCTTCAAGAGACCAGATGGGACGTTGAGTGCGATCATCCTTTGAGTTAATGGTTTTTCTGTGAATAAAAATGCTGTAGCATTATGCTGTCGGGGTGACAAGTCGCCTATAACGCTGATAGAATAAGGCTCATAGCTCTTATGCCTTGTTGATAATTAGGCAGTTTATGTGGAGATAAAGACAT
>NZ_JAEQCE010000165.1:0-5419 GCF_020738665.1 Microcoleus sp. PH2017_08_TRC_O_A | reverse complement strand
TGTGGGATGGGCGTCCCGCCCGTCCAGAAAGGACGGGCGGGACGCCCATCCCACAATAATAATTAAAATTGTAAGTTATTTAATTCTCATTCCTAAATTCGCCCAGTTAAAGAAGCCACGATCTATGCTAATTGAGCTGAATCGATCGGCTTAGCGACATGAATCTGAAAACCCGCAGCGATCGCCGATCGACGATCGTCATCTTTAGCATAGGCCGTGATCGCCGCAGCAGGAATTTCTCCCCCTTCCTCCACACTCAGTGTCCGAATCTGCCGCATCAGCGAATAACCGTCTTGTTCTGGCATTCCAATATCAGAAAGAAGTAGATCGTATCGATCGGGATTTGCTGTCAACATTGAGATGGCCTCAGTTGCTGATGCGGCTGCGCTAGTTTCAACTCCATACTCATCCAGCATGGTTGTGAATAACTGACGCAGATATGCTTCGTCATCCACCAGCAGCACTCGTACACCAGCCAAGGATGATGGAATCTGTGGGATTGCCACTACAGGCTGGCTAGCAACATCTACTTCTGCTACTGCTTCTAAAACAGAAAGCGCTGAACTTTTTTGCGTATCTGCTAGCAGCGGCAACCTGAGGGTAAACATTGCCCCTTGTTCCTCACCGCCACTTTCTGCACGAATACTACCGCCGTGGAGTTCTACCAAATGATAGACAATCGAGAGTCCTAGGCCCAATCCAGAGTTGCTTCGAGAATAGCTACTATCCGCCTGACGGAAGCGATCGAACACATAGGGGAGAAAATTAGCGTCAATGCCTTTACCAGTATCGCGAATTTGGATTTGAGCCATGCCATCAATGTAGTCTGATGAGATGTCTATTCTGCCTCCGGCTGGGGTGAATTTAATCGCGTTTGATAGTAAATTCCACAGTACCTGTTGCAAGCGGCTTGGATCGCCCAACAGTTTTAGGGTTAAAGGAGTGATCCTCGATTCAAGTTGAATATTTTTGGCTGCTGCGGCCAAACGAACCACCTCGATCGCATTTTCAATGACTGGATTTAGCTCAATTTGCTCAACCTCGATAATTTGCAAGCCTGTGCGTTGGCTCGGCAACTGCTGATTTTTTGCCTGTTGAATTGCACCCCGCAATTCGAGGCGCAATCCCGATTTTGCCATTTTCAGCAAATTAAAGCTCGCCTTACCCGGAGCCGGTTCTAAATAGCTGCTCGTCTGTCCTCGAAATTGCAAAATCTCGCTGGCGCTGTTAATTACGACGCCGACGGGGGCATACTCATTTAAAACAATTAGATCGGCTTGTTTCTCCATTTCCATTTCGTTCCAGCTTGGCGTCACCAGCAGTGGAGGGTTGATGGCTGTCAGAGGATTTTGGCTGGCAGTTAAATCAATGCTCAGCCAATGCGATAACTGTTTTTTGACATAAATTTTGTTTTTTTGGTCGCACAGCCCAAACAATTCGGCAAATTCACCGATCGTTTCCGAAGTACCTAACAGCAAAAAGCCTTCGGGGCTGAGTCCGTAGTGGAACATTGGCAGCAGTTTTTTCTGCAACAAAGATCCCAGATAAATCAGCACATTCCGACAACTAATCAAATCCATCCGCGAAAACGGCGGATCGTTAATCAAATTTTGTCTGGCAAAAACACAGAGTTCGCGCACCTGTTTGGCGATTTGATATCCGCCCTCGACTTGAACAAAGAACCGCTGCAAGCGTTCCCTCGAAACATCCGCGACTTGACTGCTAGTATAAAAGCCGCTGCGGGCGATCGCGATCGCACTGTCGCTGATGTCTGTAGCGTAAATCTGCACCGGCAAATCGATGTCTCGCTCTGTTAAAAACTCTAGCAAGCAAATGGCGATCGAATAAGCTTCTTCGCCCGTGGAACAACCGGCAATCCAAATTCGGATCGGCGACTTCGGCGATTTATTTTTGACGATTTCGGGAAACACTTTGCTGTTTAGAGCATCAAAGCTTTCGGAATCCCGAAAAAAGCTGGTGACGTGAATTAAGACATCGCCATACAGCGCCGTGACTTCTGTCGGAGTGTTTTGGAGATATGCAGCATAATCTTCGATCCGTTCCAGCTTGTAGAGCAACATCCGCCGCTGTATCCGCCGTTTCAAGGTAGTTTGCTTGTAGTGAGTAAAGTCAACTCCTGTAGCCAATAGCAGTAAATTGTAGATCGTGGCGATCGCATCTTGGCTGACTGCTGATTCGATCGCAGCTCGATCGGCAATGTAGGGATGACAGCCGATTTCGGCGATCTTTTGGGCAATTTGTTCCGGCCTCAAGATAAAGTCTACCTGACCGGTCGCCACCGCAGTGTGTGGCATACTGGTGAATTGTGCCGATGCTTCGGATTGAGCAAAAGTAATACCGCCGGCGCCTTTAATCGCTTCTAATCCTCTGGCCCCGTCGCCGTCGCCCCCGGAGAGAACGACGGCGATGGCTTTGTTCCCCCTTTCCGCGGCGAGGGCAATCAGAAATGTATCGACGGACATAAACGCCCCGCGTCCCCTGCCGCGGGGCGTTAGCTTCAGCAGCCCGGATTCGATCGTCATGCTGGCATTCGGGGGGATGACGTATACCTGATTCGGTGCTACAGTTACCCCATCTGTCACCTCATTTACGGGCATTAAGGTCGATCGAGCTAAAATCTCGGTCAACAAACTTTCCTGAGTCGGTAACATATGCTGAATCATCACAAAAGCCATGCCTGTATCGATCGGCAAATGGCTCAGCAATTCCATAAAAGCTTCCAATCCACCCGCAGACGCTCCAATTCCCACCACTGGAAATAATTCCTGGCGATCGTCCTGTTGCTTTCCCTCGGCTGCGATATCAGCTTTAGGTTTAGGCGGAGATTTCTTGGCAGATTTTTTAGGATTCATGTTCGATCGCAGAACTTCTACTGACTGCGAATTGTGGGTCTCAACTTTATCACAATATACTACCCTACGGTCGAGCCGCGGTCTCAAATAACTCAATAAAGTAGGGAGCAATGCTGGCTACTATGCCCACAACTCCCAAGGCTGAACCTACTGCTTAAATCGTTGCTTCTAATTCTGCATCGCGACGGGCTTCTTCGATCGCAACTACGCCCCTCATTGCTTCCATTGCTTTCTCTAGCAAGTTGGTACCGTGTTTGAAGTAACCTAGGTCAGCTTTGATTTGTTCGGTAAACTGGGGGCAAGTCTCTTGGCTGAATAATTCTAGGAAGCTCAAGTTATAATAATTTTTGGTATCCCTACAATTATAAATTTTTCTAAATTTGATGTCAAGAGCTATTTGATTTAATTTATTTTGGTAATTTTTGGCGTTAATGGCGATCGTATTGGGAGCATCTCAGTTTGGCATTTATAGTGCTGTCCCCGCTCGCGAGTAGAATACGCGAGCTCGCGACAGCTCGCACTATAATAAAAAAATGCTGGCGTTGCTGATTTACGGTATGAAAGGCTAAATATGCCAGTCATAGAAACCAGTATCGACAAAGCTTGGGGATTTTCAACTTATTTTTTTCCTACCCTGATTAAGCAACACCCTAAAATCTAAAATCTAAAATCTAAAATCTAAAATCGATTGACTGGTGAAGTTAGGAGTCTTGGGTCATGCGCCGATCGATTTTACGCTATAACATTGATGAACAAAGTTAACTAGAGGCAGTGAATCATGAAAAGTACGATCGCACCAGCATTTATTCTCGCCGGTGTCATGTTAATTGGCGGTTTGTCTGCTTGTGCGCCACCCAACACCCCGGAAGCCTCGGAATCTAATCCAGCTAAGGAAAATCCCGTAAGTTTAGAGAAACCGAAGGCGGATGCTGTTTCCTCCGATGCTGCTAAACCCGATGCGACTGCGGCGAGTCCAGTTATTTCATCGGAAACAAAGGCGGATACTGCTTCCTCCGATGCTGCTAAATCTGACGCGGTGTCAAAAACAAAGGCGGATGCTGCTGCTTCTAAAGATGCTAAACCTGACGCGGTGGCTGCAAATCCCACAAATTCCCAGAAACCAAAACTTTCTGATGCTGAACGCACACAGAAGCGCAAGGAAGTTAGTGAAAAACTCGCAAAGGTACTCACGGCTGAGCAATACAAACAGTTGAACGCTAAGCTGAAGTCTGGTGAAAAAATGCGTAAAGCTTTGACTGAAATTAATCTCACTACTGAACAGAAGCCAAAAGTTAAGGCGATTCTTAAGGATGCTTATCCTCGGGCCGCACAAAACCTTCAAAAATCATCGGAAACTAAGCCGCAGTAATGCTGTGAAAGCACGTTTTGTGCGATCGCAATTATAAGGTTTTTCGGTTTTTGTAGGGTGCGTCAGCAAGTTAATTTTTTTTGCATTGCTGGTTGCTTTGTCGGGTGCATCTCATTTTGGCGAACATATCCGTAGGGGCGAAGCATGACCGCAGAAAATAGGAGATTATAACTAATAACTTATATGCGGTCATGCTTCGCCCTCCTCAAAAACCAGATGCACCCGTTTTGTCTGACGCACCCTGTCCTTTGTGAACAAAACCGTTGACAACGCCACAGCCTCAATTCATTTGATTTGGATGCGGACTAAAGTCCTCACTACGAACCTGATGCGGACTAAAGTCCTCACTACGAACCTTTTTTGTTCAATAATCAGCGGACGATCGCCTTTTCACCCTTGTACTTTCATTATCAGTATCTCGCCCTTTTTTCTGTCTGCCTTTTTTAATTTGCTGGCTCATTTCCACAAACAAATCCTTACGCAAATAAGGATAATCGCTCACCCACACATCGCGGCTGGGAATGTAAATATCCGAAACTTTGGCAATTCTGCCCAAATCTTCTTGATTCGACATGATTAACATTAAAGCAGCTTGACCGGGGACAATTCCCTGATGACTTTTCTGCAATGGAGCTCGAAGCGTAGTAGTAAATCCGGTTTTGTCGCCAACTTCTAAATTAATTCGCGGTTCTAGGTTGTCAACAATTACAAGTTGTCCTTTTTGATTGACTGTTTCTTCTTGACTTGTGACTTCATCGGTGATATAAATATCCAATACTCGCCCTTGCCAAAAGCCGCAGTATTTATATTTACGACATTCTGCATTCCGCAAACTAGCCCAGAAAATCGGCCCCCACAGCCAGTACAAACCAGCGATCAATCCGACAATTAAAACTAGAGGCCCGACATCGGAACCGGCAAAATTATAAACTACTAGCAACAAAACTACAGCTACCGCAGAAATTAATATTCGCCTTAAAAAATCGGGCGGTTTCCCCCAAATATGTTTGTATTGTGCTCCGGTAGCCACGGGGGGAATTAGTTCTTGAAAGGTTTCGCGAGTTAAGGGAATTAGCATAATGGGGAATGGGGAATGGGGAATGGGGAATGGGGAATGGGGAATGGGGAATGGGGAATGGGGAATGGGGAATGGGGAATGGGGAATGGGGAATGGGGA
>NZ_JAEQCE010000164.1:0-5449 GCF_020738665.1 Microcoleus sp. PH2017_08_TRC_O_A | reverse complement strand
GTACCGTTGCCGACTTTCGTAAGTCCCGACATTAAACAGATTGTTTGACCACCTCAACAGTTGCTCGACAATGATTTTGTCGAGTCCTGTTAAATGCCACAGGTCTCTTTGTACTGCGTACATCTTTTTTTACCCTCCTTGATTTATTTTACTAGAATTGGTAAATATTTAACTGGCAGGATAAATCCTGCAATGCCCTTTCATCCCTGGACTTTTGTCGCAGGGTTTTCAGGGTATTTCTTATAATCTCGCTCATTTATAGCATACTAAATCAAAATTGCAAGGCCTATAGATATTTTTAAACTCTGGTATCTTTCGAGCTAAAAATATTAATGATTGCACGTTTTGATGCCTGTTTTGGGTACACTTTTATCTCGCCCAATTTCGATCGCATCTAGAAGTCACACTGCGAGTCAAGCCGGAGTATCTATCCAAAGAGAGAAAAAATGAAAATCTTTGATTCATAATTTTCTTTCCTGCCTGTTGCCCAATGTCTTAAACTGACTGTTCACAAGAAACAGAGCTGTTAATTAGAGGCAGAAGCGGCCCGGTTTGCTCTTGGCCGTTGACGGCTAGTTCGCTGTGGCAAAGGTAAAGCACGGAACAACGACTTAACAAATCTACCAGAATTCGCCGCAGTCGCTGTTGGTCGGCGGCCGTTTCGTCTTCGGTTCCCCAGGGACGCCCCAATTGCGATCGCACAAATAAGGGTGCACCAAACAAAGTCGCCGCACCGCCGCTCAGCCATAGGGGCGAACCGGCATCCAGCCAAAAGTGCCATTTGTGGGCGCGGCGGCTGCTGCGGTACTGGAAGATGTTGGCGAGGGTGACGGCTTGGGCTTCTGGGCCTTGGGAACGGACTGGAAACGGGTTGGCGGTGACGGTTCCTTGGCGCAACAACTGGATGAACCTGGCGATCGTTTCTGAGTCGCCCCCGTTTGTGGGTTCTACACGCTGCATTCGCGCGTGTATTTCCCAGTAGTGGGCGGCGGTTTCCATTAACTCTCGCAGGGCTGCTAGCCGATCGAACGGCAGATATCTGTCGTTGATGAGAAATTTCTGGATCGCTCGATCGATCAGCGCAATGGGACTGGGTAACAGCCGCTCCTGTTGTTGCGATCGCTGTTGTTCGATCCACTCTACAATTTGCTCGTAGGCCAAAGCTGCTCGGTGTCCCACTCTGTCCCACCGGGGAAAGGCTGTAATTTCCAGCAGTTGAGGTCGATCGAGATCGGGACAAAAACAGTGATCGGCAATTAAACCTGCTCTCACTTGGTCGATCGATTTTAGATTTTGGATTTTAGATTTTAGATTGAAAGTGGGGTTATCTTCTGCTGTTTCCGGCAATTCCCGGTGTTTCTGGCTGCCTAAAATTACTAGCATTTCGGCTACGGCGTCTCGATCGACTAAACGGCCTAGTCCAGGATAAACCAACGCTAGCAAAGTCAGCAAAGCTCGAATCTCTGGCGTAGTCGATAGGGGACGCTGATCGTTGAGGGATTCGGCCGCGATACCATCTCGGGCGAGAATTTCCGTTAAGCTGTAACGGGCGATCGCATCCATCCCAGGAGCAACTACGGCGATTTCCTGCGCTTCCACGGCTTTTGACTTCACCGCATCCACGATAATTTCGGCGGTTTCTCGCAGCAGTTGCGCCCGAGAAGTGGTTTCGAGCGATCGAACCGAGCCTGGTAAACTCAAGCCTAAAGGATAAAAACCCTCAGAATTCACTGCCAAACTTACGGCTAAATCCCCAATCTCTGAGGATAAACCGGCTTTTGCGTCCAAATTTTCCACGCTTCCGCAGCGGCTTTCGAGTCGGGCGAGGTATTCCGTGTCAGCCCCCAAACCCAAACGCACTCCTCCATCCCGATTGTAGGAAAAGGCCCCCGCTGCGCCTGTGTCGAGCATTCGATCGAACAAATGACCGCTGATGGCCGGATAATCGTCAACATCATCGGCGATGACAGCTTGATATCTAGAAGCCAACTGCTGCTGGTAAGTGACATTTGGCAACAAATAGCGCCAGTAGAGTTCGCACACAATCCCGTAAGTCAGCAGCCCCCGCGTCAAGCACCATTCCCGCCACCTTTCGAGCAACTCTCCCATGCTAGTCCACAGGCTATTCGAGCCGTCACCAGCGGCAAATCCCTGTTGGAGAATGTGGGGAATTTCTTCTCTGGGCGTACCGCTGACAGCAGCAAGTTGTAATAAGTCTAGAGTTCGACGCACCATGCGATTTGGACTTACCCCTGTTTGTTGCAAAATCCCTTCGTCTAACTCGCGACGCCAGAGTCTGGCTGCAAGTTCCAATTCTGTTTCAGGTTGCAGCCGCAGGGGAAATTGAGCCTTCAAATCTAGCGACTGCAACAGCAGCGGCCAAAATAGCAATACTTCCTGCTCAAAAAAACCGAACGGTGTTGTGGAGTGAAAGGCATATTTTCCTTGGGTAGCTATGGCGATGCGATCGGCCAATTCCAACCGGTTGTCCCCATTAGCTGCTAAGACTAAGATTGCTGGGGCTGTTTGTCCCGCCCGCCAGCGCCCGGAACGCCCGCGGCTTGAAACGTTTGCGGGCAAAGGCTTGACTGTTTTGCTCCACAGGCAGAACTGCTCGACTAAGCGAGCGGTTTTGCCACTGCGGGCGCCTCCTACAATCCAAATAGAATCTGTGGCAGCGGTTTTTAGTTTATTTAAATTTGTTACCATACCATCAATACTTTAATGACTAATGTCTGCTACTAACTAATCGGCTCCAGCTATGAATACTTCTTTGTGGAACAGGTTTGTAAAATATCTCTACAGCGCTCACCAGTGGTATAGAGAAACGCCTGAAAGGGCACTAGAACAGGCTTACGATGCTGCGCTAGCAATTAAGGCGATCGAAGATGAGCATTTTGGCGGCCAAGGCATCTCCGAGCGATCGTCCGATTACGGACACAGCACCCTGTCTTACTTTAAATCCGAACTGCAAAAATACCTCAAGGTCATCCAAACCAGAATGGTTGAGTTTAATGCTAGCCGTTCTTTTTTGGAATTGCCCGATCGCGTGGGCGCAAAACCGCAGGCGGGACACAGCCCGGATCGCCACCCACGATTGGGTTTAGACGCTAAAGATCGATCGTCCCTGGTATTCGAGAAGCTAGAGTTTATTGATGGAGTCATGGACAAGTATATTAATAATAGTAAATCAACAGCGATCGTCCCACTTGTCAGTTCGGTAAACGTGCAGGCGAAATCTACAAGCAGTTCTCAACTTCACCCAAATAAAGGATTAGTTAATTTCAATCAAACTAATGGTGAAGTTGACACGAGTTCTGAAGAGGTAAATTTATTACCCCGATCGCTTTTAGGAACCTTGAATCGAATTACTAAAGAATTAGACCCGCAAGCAGAAAAAGACGTAGTTAGAAATTTCCGAAATTCTAAAATAAAAACTGTTATTTCTCTAAGATTTATTTTAATTTTAATTTTAGTTCCCCTGTTAACAAATCAAATTTCCAAAAACTTTGTAGTCGGGCCAGTAGTTGACCACTTTCGAGTCAAGCAAAATGCTCCTTTATTCATCAATGTTGACCTGGAAGAAGAAGCTTTAAAAGAACTGGAGATATTTGAGCATCATCTCAAATTTGACATTTTAATTGGCATAGCGCCGCCACTTTCTCCAGAGGAAAAGGAAAAAAAGATTGCCGAAAAAGCACTTGAGCTAGCGGAGGAATACCGCAAAGAAAGCGGTGGAGCAATTAAAAATATTTTTGCCGATTTAATTTCCGTGATTGCCTTTGCCGTGATTCTCATCACTAACAAGAGAGAGATTGAGGTTTTAAAATCTTTCATGGATGATGTGGTTTACGGACTTAGCGACAGTGCAAAGGCTTTCGTAATTATTTTGTTTACGGATGTGTTTGTCGGATTCCACTCGCCACACGGTTGGGAAATAATTCTCGAAGGTTTGTCGAGGCATTTGGGACTACCAGAAAATAGGCAGTTTATCTTTCTGTTTATTGCGACGTTTCCAGTTATCTTGGATACGGTATTTAAGTATTGGATATTCCGTTATTTAAACCGGAGTTCACCTTCGGCGGTTGCTACTTACAAGAATATGAACGAGTAATCGACTGCTACAGTTATCCTAGGGTGCATCAGTCGATTTAAGATTTAATATTTGAGTAATTACAGGGTTGGTCGCCATCAACAATCCTTAAAAAAAAATCGACAATTTAACAGATACGCACCTGTCTTTACAGGATCATTGTAAACAAACAAAACATTTATTGTGTAGCAATCTTTTGTCAAAATGGTATTACGCAGAGTATGAACCAATACGGTTTAGGTTTAGTTAACAAATCTTGTCATTGCCAGCTCACGAGCGTTGCAATCGCAGAGACTATGGCAGTTCTCAATTAACTGACGTGTACGCGGAGCAATTAGCTTCTTAACCCAAGCGTATTCGGGTATAGGCGACTCATATTGATCGAACCAGACACCGAGAAAGATTTCTGCGCCTGAAAACGCTGCGCGTGCAGAGGATCGCAGAGTTTTTGCGTAATTTCAACCCAATAGATTTGACGAAGCTTAAAATACGACTCTACAACAATCTCAGTATTTTTGCTGAGTCAAGCACATTATTTTCATAAAAACCCGTAAAACTTCAACAAGTTAAGCACAATTTACCAGTAAAACTAACTAACAAGAGCAGCAACCTTCACATATTTGCTGCCATGAACTTGCTACGAACACTGTCAGTCCCCCAGTGCCAGATAGAACAAAAAAATCAGTAATTTCCCTGATTGACCTGCTGCCGAAAAGAACGGAAGATTGTCATTAATAAAAGTTTCTCAACTAAAAAAAACCAAGCACCTCACAATTAATTCAAACCCGAATTCACGCATTCATCTTGAACGAAATATGAGGGCGATCAATTAATTAGTCTAAAACCACCGCTGCGCTGATTCAGATGCCCACAAACACAGTCGGTTTCACCAAATTTGCAGTTTCCGTAAAACAGGCATTTTTTAACTAATAAAGTATCCGAATACCCAAGCAGAACAGCCAACAATAATACCAGCAAACTTGTAATATTTAAAACAGGAGTGAAGTCATGTCAGGCATCAACCCAATCGAATCTTTAATAGAAGAATCGCCCCTAGTCAATCCCGGACTTACTCCTGCTGCACCCTCGCGTCTTCCGGGAATTGCAACTCCAAAACCTTTACCATACCAAGCAACAGACGACGAAGTAGAAAACCTTATACAACAAGAAACGAGCGAACCTGCAAACGAACTTCCCAAGAAAATAAGCTCAGCCGATGCCGATTCTTTAATTGCCAACAAACCATCCTCACTCCATCAGGGCTATTTCGTTCTAGACAGTAGACAGGGTTTAGGTTTAGAGTTTAGAAGTCGGATTCACCCTAACTTATGATTTATGAGTTCCCTAGCAATTGTA
>NZ_JAEQCE010000163.1:0-5558 GCF_020738665.1 Microcoleus sp. PH2017_08_TRC_O_A | reverse complement strand
AGGGTCTGCTTCCTGCTTCACCCAAGGGAGTCGGCTCGCAACTTGTCCACAGGCGTAAATTCGGATGTAGCCCATCCTAATCCAAAAAACAATTCTAGCTGAAGCTTTTAGCCATGAGTCACCCACTATTTTCAGCCAATTTAACGAGTTGTGGACTTCCTTCTCGACCTTAACAGGCTGGCTAGTCCTGACAGAACTGCGGTTTACAAACCGGATAATTGAGCTTTGGTTTTCGGCATTGCAGATATTATATCAATTCTAGACTTATCTTGTTCAGCGAGCTTTGACTAAGTTTAGATAACTATTTCGCCCTGTAAGTTAACCTCTTGTACTGACTTTTCAATGATATCGCATATTGACAGTGCCTCATGCCAGAGGGCGTCAGCCACGACCAAAAACGCGCGGGCGCGATCGCCCGTTATGTATTATAGATAACTCAAAAGCTCGATCGATCGAGTCACAGCAGTCCGAGCCGAATAGCACGAATAGAGCGTCCCGCTCGAAGTGAGTTCCGCAAGCGAGCGGGGACGCTCGCACCATAACAGACTCGCGAGCGTCCCCGCTCGCAGATAAGAGCTTGTGCACAGATGCTTGCATCGGGATTCTTCCCCGTCTCCCCCTCTCCCCCTCTCCCTCTCTCCCTTTCTCCCCCTCTCCCCCTCTCCCTTTCTCCCCCTCTCCCTTTCTTCCCCGTCTCCCCGTCTCCCCCTCTCTCTTTCTCCCCCTCTTCCCATTTCCCTATAAAAAAGCGTAGGGCCCGATCGACAGCGACCAGACCCAATAATATAAGAATCTTTGATTTTCTAACAAACGAGATGTGTTTCCGGTAGAGAACAATATGCTTACTAGGGTTTACAACTTGTGCAGCTTTACTTTTAATCCGCAAGCACAATAAGTCTGACTCGACTGCGGTTTGGCTTGACTGCGCGATCGGCAGTTTCGCCACTATTCCAAGTTGTGTTCGGTTAATTTCGGCCGCGCCTGGGAATTTAGACCGGAGACACCATGTCTATATCCTTGAACTTTGCTTGTGACGCTCCTACATCAATTGCAAGCAATATGTTGTAGGCATCTGAGTCCTGTTAAGGATATCTAGATCTTCCTTCGAGATACTCCAAAATGTTTCTCTCTACGGCGTTTTATAGTGAGGAACACGTCCAGCCCCACTGTCTTTCCAATATATCAAGGATTGTTTGTTCAGGCTGTGAAGATTTCCCTGTCCTACGGAATCGGTCAACCTTCCATTTTTCACAAACCTGGCTTTCATCCCACCCCAAATTAAAAATTATCGAGAGGGGGTTCCCGCTGAACGGGCTAAATATAGCGACCTCCTGTTTCTTTCTGTCCCGGTGTCTATTGTTAAGTTAGCACGAGCTTTGGGAGGAGTAAAGCACAATTTGTAAAACTTGATAGGTCTTTACATTACTAAGTATAATGATATAAATATCCACATAGATGTAAGTTCTATTGCAATACGCTTGGGCTAAGCCCGATCCCCCCTAGCCCCCCTTAAAAAGGGGGGGACAAGAGTTTTCTCAAAGTCAACCCCTACTCTCCTTTTTAAGGGGGATGCGAGGGGATCTCCGGGCAATAAACACTATTAACTGAAGCGTATTGAGTTCTATTGCTGCTACATCTTTACATACTTAACAGTTTTTGTCATGTCTATTACTCCTAAGTCTCTCGGCGGTAGTCAAATCCGCCAAACATTCCTCGACTTTTACGCCCAGCGGGGACACAAAATCCTGCCGAGTGCTTCTTTGGTGCCCGAAGATCCGACTGTGTTGCTAACGATCGCCGGAATGCTACAATTTAAGCCGATATTTCTCGGACAGCGCACCGCAGAATCACCGCGCGCTACCACTTCACAAAAGTGCATCCGCACCAACGATATCGAAAACGTCGGCCGTACCGCCCGCCACCACACGTTTTTTGAGATGTTGGGTAACTTCAGTTTTGGGGATTATTTCAAGAAACAGGCGATTGCTTGGGCGTGGGAACTTTCCACAGAAGTTTTCGGTTTACCTGCGTCCAATTTAGTTGTTAGCGTTTTCCGAGAAGATGACGAAGCTTTTGCGATTTGGCGCGATGAAATTGGCATTCCGGGCGATCGCATTCAACGCATGGGAGAAGCAGACAATTTCTGGCAATCTGGCCCCACAGGCCCCTGCGGCCCTTGTTCCGAGATTTACTACGATTTCCACCCAGAAAGAGGCGACAATATTGACCTCGAAGATGATAGCAGGTTTATCGAATTTTATAACCTGGTTTTCATGCAGTACAATAAGGATGCAGAGGGCCATTTAACACCGCTGCAAAATCAAAATATTGATACTGGGATGGGATTGGAACGGATGGCGCAAATCCTCCAGAAAGTCCCGAACAATTACGAAACAGATTTGATTTTTCCGATCGTCCAATCGGCGGCGGAAATTGCCGGAATTGATTACCACAATAGCGATGAAAATGTCAAGGTTTCGCTGAAAGTAATTGGCGATCACATTCGGGCTGTGGTGCACATGATTGCAGACGAAATTCGCGCGTCAAATGTCGGCCGCGGTTACATTTTGCGGCGGTTGATTCGGCGGGTGGTGCGCCACGGGCGGCTGATTGGGATTCAGGGTGAGTTTACGGTGCGGGTGGCTGAAAGTGCGATCGAGCTTTCGGAAGCTGCTTATCCAAATGTGCGATCGCGGGAAGCTCAAATTAAGGCGGAATTGGCAAGGGAAGAGGCGCAGTTTCTCAAGACTTTGGAACGCGGAGAGAAGCTGCTTGAGGAAATTCTCAAAAAAGCTCTTGTGGAACAGGCGTCTCGCCTGTCGGTTTCTGGGGGCGGGCAGGATGCCCACCCCACAGTAGAAATTTCTGGACAAGATGCGTTCACGCTTTACGATACCTACGGTTTCCCCTTAGAATTGACTCAAGAAATTGCGGAAGAACAGGGAATTACTGTCGATTTAGATGGCTTTGAAGTCGCGATGAAGGAACAGCAAACTCGCGCGAAAGAAGCTCACCAAACCATTGATTTAACTGTGCAGGGTTCCTTGGATAAGTTAGCTGAGAGTATCCAGAAAACAGAGTTTGTTGGCTATACTGAATTGTCAAGTTTAGCTGAAATCAAAGTTATCTTAGTTGACGGCAAAGCTGTGGAATCAGCAGAGGCGGGAACTGAGGTACAAGTTGTTTTGAACCAAACGCCGTTTTATGCAGAATCCGGCGGACAACTTGGGGACAAAGGTTATTTGCAAAGCGGAGAGAATGGTGATAGTTTGTTGGTGAGAGTTGATGATGTAAAGAAGGAGTCGGATTTCTTCGTGCATTTCGGCTTTGTGGAACGGGGAACCCTGAAAGTTGGCGATAGTTTGACTGCGAAAATTGACAATAGCGGCCGCCGCCGAATTCAGGCTAACCACACAGCAACTCACTTATTGCAAGCAGCTTTGCGGCAAATTGTGGACGATTCAATTTCGCAAGCTGGTTCCCTGGTATCGACAGAGAGATTGCGATTTGATTTCAATTCTCCCCGCGCTGTCACAGTAGCAGAATTGCAGAAAATTGAGGATCGAGTTAATAGTTGGATTGCTGAGGCCCACGCTGCGGAAGTTGCCGAAATGCCGATCGCCCAAGCCAGAGAAAAAGGCGCCACAGCCATGTTTGGCGAGAAGTACGGCGACGTAGTGCGGGTAATCGACTTTCCCGGGGTTTCGATGGAATTGTGCGGGGGGACTCACGTCAGCAATACCGCAGAAATCGGGCTGTTTAAGATAGTCTCCGAGGCGGGGGTTGCGGCTGGTACTCGCCGGATTGAGGCGGTTTCGGGTCAAGCTGTTTTGGATTATTTGAATGTGCGTGACAGGGTTGTGCGCGATTTGGGCGATCGATTTAAAGCGAAACCCGAAGAATTGCCCAACCGGATTACTAATTTGCAGAATGAATTGAAGGATACTCAGAAGCAGTTGGCTGCTGCAAAGTCCGAATTGGCGATCGCGAAATCCGACCAGTTGCTAGCAAAAGCTGAGTCCATTGGCGAGTTCAAAATCATTGTAGCTCAATTGGGTGATGTGGATGCAGAAGCGCTGAAAACTGCGGCGGAAAGATTGCAGCAAAAGTTAGGAAATGCTGCGGTTGTTTTGGCATCAATTCCTGAACCGGACAAGGTAAGTTTGGTAGCAGCTTTTAGTCCAGAAGTTAATAAGAAAGGATTGCAAGCTGGCAAGTTTATCGGGGGAATTGCTCAAATTTGTGGCGGCAAAGGCGGCGGGCGGCCTAACTTGGCGCAGGCTGGGGGACGTGATGCTAGTAAGTTGCAGGAAGCCTTGGAAAGTGCTCGCAATCTGTTAGTTGAAGGGTTGGGTAATTAGGAAGAAACCCGGCGGTTGAAACCGCGTCTACAAAAACAAAACCCACCTCCGTGGGTTGAAGATTTTACCCAATTGATTGAGAGAAACCCGGCGGTTGAAACCGCGTCTACAAAAACAAAACCCGCCTCCGCGGGTTGAAGATTTCATCCAACGATTTTCCATCTCCGAATACCATCTTCGTCCACGGAGGTGGACATCGTTTGTGTAGACGCGGTTTCCAACCGCCGGGGCCTCTGCAATCAACCCGTAATCAATCCGTAAATCACCCCCAAATCCATCCGTTACATCCGCTACAAAATCCGCTGCCGAACTTGCCTTCCCCCAACAAATAATGTAAAATATTCCAAAAATGGGTTGTGCAAAATGAACGAAAAACGCCGCGAAGCCTATCTCAATCTGATTCAATCCCTCCTCAACTCCCCAGAAGACGAACAAATCGCCCTCCTGAAACAGAATCTAGAATTATTAGATGATGGTTTTGCCCGATATCTGCGCGAGTGGGCAACTCAAACTATCGCAGCAATGGAGTCAGAGGAAGCTACAAACATTACTCTTAATATAGTTAAATTCAGTAATTTGATTCAACAGTTTCCGCTGGGTAGCAAAAGTAGCAATATGGAAATTGCCATTGCCGGCTACGAGGCGGGATTGCAAATTTTTAAGCAAGTTACTGATGCCGAACTTTGGGCAACTATTCAAAATAATTTAGCAATTGCTTACAGTAACAGAATCAAGTTCGATAGAGGAGAGAATATCGAACGGGCGATCGAATGTTATCAAGCTGCTTTACAAGTTCTCACCCGCGCTGCTTTGCCCCAAAAATGGGCGAGGACTCAAAATAATTTAGGACTTGCTTACAGTGACAGAATCAAGTTCGATAGAGGAGAGAATATCGAACGGGCGATCGAATGTTATCAAGCTGCTTTACAAGTTCTCACCCGCGATGCTTTGCCCCAAAAATGGGCGATGACTCAAAATAATTTAGGACTTGCTTACAGTGACAGAATCAAGTTCGATAGAGGAGATAATATCGAACGGGCGATCGAATGTTATCAAGCTGCTTTACAAGTTTACACCCGCGATGCTTTGCCCCAAGATTGGGCGATGACTCAAAATAATTTAGGAAGTGCTTACAGTGACAGAATCAAGTTCGATAGAGGAGAGAATATCGAACGGGCGATCGAATGTTATCAAGCT